>JABMQA010001103.1 GCA_013203545.1 Bacteroidota bacterium | reverse complement strand
TTGATGAAATATATTCAATGCAATTCTGCTCCGTTTTAAACATTTCTTCAAATTCCATTTGATCTCCTGGATAATTCATCCCATAAAAGTAATATTTTACGGGAGAAGATTACATACCCCATTTTGGTATAAATGGTGGCACGCGTTACATTCCGTCAAACCAGGGTTTCTGGGTTCAGGCTGTTAACAATGGTTCGGTGCAAATCAATAATGCCTGTCGTGTTGGAAATGCACCGGCAACCCCTGACTATTATAAAAGCACCTCTTTTACATATCCGCTATTGTCCCTTGAGGTATCAGGAAACGGACACACAGACCAGGCTATTGTTCGGTTTATTTCAGGCACAACAAATGCTTTTGACCTGAATTTTGATGCCGAAAAATTGTATAGTTATGGTGAAATGGTTCCACAAATTGGTTCTTTAGCCGGCGGACGTATTCTGGCAATTAATACACTCCCCCTGGTGAAAGATGAACTTGAGGTGACTTTAAATTTCAATTGTGCAACTGCCGGATATTATTCCTTAGGTTTACAGGGTATAACAAATATTGATCCTTCCATTGTACTTTATCTTAAGGATGAATTGAATCAAAATATCATCAACCTTAGTAAGGATAGCACTTACGGCTTTATGCATGAACCGGCAAATGTCCGGTCAAGGTTCAAAATCTTTTTTAACCCATCGTACGACCTTATAAATAGTATCACACCTGAATCTTCCTTTTCGGCGTATGCCTGGCAAAATACGGTTACCATTATTAAAAAAACACAGAAAAAGGTTCAGGGCGATATTTTCATCTACAATTTATTTGGTCAAAAAGTTTATTGCCGACCCATATCAGATGAAAGTCGTTCGGATTTTAATGTTGATTTACAAGCAGGGTACTATATTGTAAGTATCCGGACGGATAGCCATATTTCCAATTTTAAAATTCGGATTAGCAAATAAATAATAAAGTTAAAAAAACATAATTTAAATTATTATTCTATCTTTGCCTAAGGTGAAGGCTAAACAAAAGGGAAACTAAATACTAAATAATAATGAAAACAACAACCATTTTTATTTTACTGTTAGCAATTTTTGCGATAACAGACGGGAACCTGATAGCCCAGGAAATTGAAGTTACTCCTGGTACACTTATGTTTAATGTCAATCCCGGCGCATCTCAAACACAGCAAATTTTCGTAAGAAACAAGGCGAAAACTGAGCAATCTTTCATTTTTAACCTTGCCGACTGGTTAACAGATGAAATGGGTGAGGTGAAATATTTCAACCCCGGTACCACCGGGCGTTCCTGTGCTGAGTGGATTACAATTACCCCATCCCTCGTTTCATTACAACCCAACGAATCAGTACGGGTTAATGTTACCATGTTGGTACCAAATGATAACCCTTCCACCAAATGGGCAGTGGTGTTTGTTGAGTCGGCTGAAGAGAAAACCGGCCCTACAGCCATTGATAAGGATATTCAGATGGGTCTAAAGGTCTCAGCCAGAATTGCGATACCCATTTATCAATCCCCTTCCGGTAACACCTTATATAAAGGAACCATCGAAGGGTTAACCGAAAGTGTTGGGGACGATGGTGCAAGGTCATACAATTCAGTGGTAATTAATGTTGGGGATAAAATTTTAAATTGCAAGATATTTTTTACGATATTGAGCCTGGAAACTGCAGAGGAGTTTACTTCCGACCCAATTGAGTTTTCCCTGTTGCCGGAATCCAATAAAAACGTCGAATACAAACTTGAAGAACCGCTCGAAAAAGGCCGCTATACCGTCACTGCAATTCTCGATTACGGATACAACGATGAATTGGAGGGTATTCAGCTTGATATCGAAGTTAAGTAAAATTTTAAAATGATAAGGCATTATGTAACAGTATTATTAATCTGGAGTGGCTGGGCATTAAGTTATTGTGTAGCACAAACGGTTGATTTTACTGATACTGCTTTCCGTTTTAATAACCGGGATATTATTGAGTCCATCATCAGTTACCACATCGATAACAATGACACGACAAAGCA
>JABMQA010001102.1 GCA_013203545.1 Bacteroidota bacterium | reverse complement strand
GTAACAAGGTACCTGCTGTGGTCAATATCAAAAACAATTTTTTTAATCTGGTATACCCTATTCGGTTCCCCTAAAAATTGTATTTTCGGCAAAGTAAAAACGTAGTAATTTTTAAATTAACCGGAAATCTGTGAACGGGATAATAAATCGGTGAACGTTTGCGAGATTAGGGAATAATTTTGAATTTTTGCAACTGCAATCAAATCACTTTAAATCTTATGAAAATATTACCTGTTCCAAGGCATCGACTGTACTGGCTATTACAGGTTGGGGGCTGGCTTATCATTTTTGCATTTTTTATTGCCATGCGAATTACCCGGGGCGACAAATTTTCGTTAATATCCATGGGGTTCTCTGTAGTTTTTATGACCTCCGCTGTATTTCTTTCACACGGCCTCAGGTACATTTATAAGCATTACCTGAATAAAGGTATGCCCATAATGTTTCATCTTATGGTTATTTTGCTTACCGCTGCAATAGCCTCATGTATCTGGCAGTTAATTGGTTTCACGATAGAAATTATAGAAGGTGTTCTGTTATTCAAAACCTTGACCATCGACGAAATCACCGGTGGGAACGCCATCCGGCATAATATTTTTTTCACGTTATATTATCAGCCATTATTTGTATTGTGGGCATTTGGTTACTATGGCCTGAAAATGTGGCTCGATATGTTGTTTCAAAAGGAAAAAGCAGAAAATGCTACTTTACTGGCGCGGGAAGCGCAACTCAAAATGCTGACCTACCAGTTGAATCCGCATTTTCTGTTTAATTCACTCAACTCCATCGAAGTGTTGGTGGATGAGAACCAGGAAGTAGCCAAGAAAATGATTTCTGAGTTATCTGAATTCCTGCGGTATTCGCTGTTGAGCAGTGATATCAGGTTTCAACCATTTGGCAAGGAACTGGGTATGATCAAGAAATACCTCTCTATAGAGAAGAGGAGATATGAGAAAAACCTGGAATTGAATTATAGCATCGCTAAAGAAGCTTTGAATTTTCCAGTCCTCAATTTCCTGCTGCAACCCTTTATCGAAAATGCCATCAAGTATGGAATGCAAACCAGTAGCCTTCCCCTCAAAGTAGGGATTAGCGCCATTACTGACGGTAATAAATTGAGTATCACCATTTCAAATAGCGGAAGATGGGTTAGTCAGGGCCGGAATGGTGATGGCGGGAGGCCGTTGGCTTTTGGAACAGGAAAGGGGGTAAACAACGTGTGCAAACGACTTCAGAATGCCTATAATGAAAATTTCGAACTTCAATTTGTCAGGACTGACCAAAGTGTTGAAGTACATATAACCATATTCAATCACATCGAAAATGCTAAAGACATTAATCATAGACGACGAGCGACTGGCCAGGTTGAAGCTTAATAAAATGCTCCGGGAATTTGGAAACATCGATATTGTTGGTGAGGCGGAATCGGTGGATGAGGCTATTTTGAAAATACAGAATCTGAATCCCGAACTCTTGCTACTGGATATACAAATGCCGGGGAAATCGGGGTTTGATCTGTTAAATGAGATTGATTACGATGGCAGGGTGATTTTTGTTACAGCTTTCGATGAGTATGCCATCAAGGCTTTTGAGGTAAATGCACTGGATTATCTGTTGAAACCCGTTACACACGAAAGACTTGAAAAAGCGCTCAACCGTTTTGAGACTGAAACACCACCTGCTTTTGCACCGGATAAAAAGTTGAATCCTGATGATTTGTTGTTTTTATTGGTTGGGCAAAGTATGAGATTCATTAAAATAAGAAGCATTGTTTTTATCAGTTCTGCAATCGATTATACCAACGTTTACACAAATGATGGCCATGAGGGGCTGGTGTTAAAAAGCCTAAGGGAGTGGGAAGAACGTTTACCCGTGAATATTTTTTGCCGGATACACCGATCCACAATAATTAATACGGAATATGTTCATGATGTCGAAAAATGGTTTAACCAATCCTATCAGGTCTATTTGAAAGGAATTGAGGAACCCTTCATTATGAGTAAGCGGTACGCTAAAAAGTTGAAGGAGAAACTGGGGTAGGGGAAAGCATAGAGCGGAGGTTGACAGGTTTTAAGTTTCAAGTTTGTAAGTTTGTTCTATAGCGTAAATTCCGTTGACTATGATCATGGCTGGATAGTGGGGAATGGAGGGAAATATATTTATACCACCAATGGCGGGGATACCTGGGAGGAAATTCAGGGGATGACCGACAACCATTTATGGGGTGTATCTTTTACTGACACCGACCATGGTTGGATAACGGGCAGTTTGGGTGTGATCTTTTACTCTGATGATGGAGGACTGTCATGGCATGACCAGTCAAACGGGTGCAGGAAAAAATTCAGGGGAATTTCGATGGCTGATGAATGGAATGGTTGGGCAGCAGGCGATGGCGGGACGATAGTCCATACTGCTGATGGGGGGTTTACATGGGAAGAACAGAATAGTGGTACTGCAGAAACCTTATTCGATATATGTTTTGCAAGCCCCGATGACGGCTGGGCGGTTGGATACAACGGTACCATTATGCATACCGAAGACGGCGGATTGTCATGGAACCAGCAAACCAGTGTTGTAAACCTTTCTCTTGATGGGATATCTTTCGTTGATCCGCATACCGGATGTCTTGTGGGGAGCGGTGGCACCATCTTGCATACGCAGGATGGTGGAATTATTTGGGATATCCAGTTAAGTGGCACCAATATGTACCTGTACGATGTGTGTTTTGTTGATGAAATGCATGGGTGGGTAGCAGGCCTGGCGGGAATAATATTAAGCACAGATGACGGTGGGCAAAATTGGACGGAACAATCCAGCGGGACCAATTTAATCTTAAGGGCAGTAAGTTTTGCAGATGAGCTAAACGGTTGGGCTGTAGGTGAACTCGGAAAATTAATCCATACCAGTGATGGCGGTGAAACCTGGAATAATCAACCCTGTCCAACTGTGGATTTCCTGAAAGATGTTTATTTTCCCGATGCGATGAACGGCTGGGTTGTTGGCGAAAACGGAACAATTCTGACAACCGACAACGGAGGTAATAACTGGTCAAAACAATCCGGTGAAACCGTTCACCACCTCGAAGCCGTACATTTTGTTGACGGGCAATACGGATGGATAGCCGGTGGATATGGCACCATACTATACACTGATAATGGGGGTACGGTGGAAATTAACAATCAAAAGGTTCACGATGAAGGCGGGACGATCCTGTGCAGTCCGAATCCGTTTTCATCCCAGGCCATGCTGCAATTTAACCTCCCTTCCGACGGATTAACCGATATTACCTTTTACACCGGTAATGGTATCGTCGCAGATTTGTATTCGGATATGTTTTTTCTGAAAGGAAATAACTCCTTTACATGGAAACCGGAAGGTTTACCGGCAGGGGTTTATTTTTGTAAAATGGTTTTTGGTGATGAGGTACTGACTGGAAAGTTGGTTTACCGACCCCTATTAAGGTAAATTTTGGATGCAATGAAAAATGTGGACATGTATCCGGTCAGTGGTGGACAGGCTGTGCGGATGGAAGAGTAGAACAATGGAGTGTGGAAGTGTTGGAATGATGGAGGATCGTAGTTTTGGAAATATGGAAAAATGCAATAAAACGATTTTATAGCATCGGCTGGTCCTTAAAACTCCTATACGACAGCCTGTAGCCAATAACAATTGAAATTATCCACCAGGCTAAAAACGTCAGCCGGATCATATCAAAACCAATCTGGATGATGTTGATAATATCAAATTGGGTGTTCATTTCACTAAATGTCATGTTGAGTTGATTGGGCAGAAGGGCAATGGTAGAGAACAGTTTGCCAATCACGCATCCAATTGCTACCAACAGCGCTCCGGTTATTCCAAATCTTTTTTCATGACCATTTCCAAGGAATCTTACAGTTGCCCCAAGTGCCATTTGGGATGATGAAAAATGTTGTTGATGGGTGATGGTTGGGGAAATGAAAGGATGGAGTAGTGGAGCAGTGGAGAGATGAAATAATGGAAGGATGGAAGCGAAAGAGCGAACGAAGCGACTGAAGTGACAAATGGGAACGAAGCGTCTGGTGTGGAAGGGGAGATAGAATGAAACCTGATAGCGTACGACCCAGGTGGTATCTGTCAGCGTTGGATATGGAGGTGGAATTGAACCCATGAAAAATAAGAGGAAACCAGGTAGCGTCCGGTCCCGATAGCTATCGGGAGGAAGGCATTTCGGGGTGGCCGGACCTGCCTGTGGGTAGCGGAGACGGGGAAATGGAGGTAAGGAAAGATATATGTAAGAATTGAAGTGCGAACCAATTGAATTTGCGGTAATATCGCCAGTTAAACATCAGGCTAAAATCTATTCATGGTTCCGATTATAAAACTTTTCCAGCTTTTTGTCCATTTTTTCCACCGCATCATCATAATTCCATGCCCCGGATATAAGGGCCACCGGAAACAGAAAAATCCATTGTTCGGGATGTTTTTTCAGGGATCTGAATTGGGTGCGGATATAGTATGGAAATGGGTTCTGCAACTGATCAAAGTTTTCATCACGGATGATAAGGGCATTGATACCAAAATTGGTGCCGCCATAATAGACAGGTTCCCGACCCCGGCCTTCTTGTGATGTTGCTTTGCTATAGTGTGAGAAGTTTTGGGTAGTATCCTGTTCGGTATTTCCGAATTCGGCGATAAAAAACGATTCCTCCGGGTGGATGTATATTGCTGTATCAGGTTGCAGGCTGTCGTTTAAAAGTATGCCATCGAATATCCTGTTCTTTACCTTCAGGGAATTATCACTGTAGAAAAAGCCCACTTTGCAAAAATTGAATCGTTCGCTGAATGCAGTGATAATAGCCCTGTTTTCCTTTTCCTGTCTTTTTTGTGTTTTTTCAGCCAGTTCGTTTTTCCCGGATTTCTTCAGCGCTTCAATTTTGGGTGTGGAGGTTTTTAACCTTACAAGCAGGGTTCCGTTTTTTAAATCCAGAATTTGTGCCCGGGCAATAGCTTTCGGGCTTGTTTTTTTCTGTGTTTTTTTATTGATATGCCAGTTTACCGATACCTGAAGATTTCCATAATTGATATGCGAATTGGTAACATTATGTGAATATGTGAAGCCAATTTCGGCACGTTTGTACAATTCGATGTTAACCCCTCCCGTCAGGCTGGCGAAAGAACCAAAACCTTCAGCATTTGACTTCTTGAAGCCAAACAGGTTAGATCCGTCGGGCGTAACAGTTTTTGACGATAGCACTTGCGAATATATAAAACCTGCACCCACTTTTATAAATTTTAAAATCCTCACCTGTGGAATCAGGTGGGCATCAAGGCAGGTATTTCTTTGCTTTCGGTAGGGCTGGCTGATTTTAATTTCGCTATAGCCGTATTGTAGGCCGGTTTTTATGAAGAAATATTTTGAGCTGCGAACCGATACCGAGATTCCGATAAAAGGATATCCTCCTGAAGTGCTGTAATTTTTAAAAGGTGCTTGGGTTGATATCGTTGATAAATTAATACCTCCGTTTAGAAACAGTGTGATTTTTTGTTCGTCTGTTGGGTTTTGGTTAATGCCTTTATTTGTCAGTAAAATGGATAGGATAATCAGGAGTGTAAATTTGATGATCACAAGTTTTGCCATGGTTGTAGTATTTTTTTTTCTGCTGTTTTTAGGTTGCCTACAAAGTTACAATATTTTTTTTAGATGTGATTTTCCAGGGTCAATTGTCGCTATAGTCATTTGAATATCCTTACCTTTGCAGCTTTAAATTAATAACGAACCAAAAAGATCAGATACAATGAAAAGATTTACCGTTTTATCAGTGTTTACTGTTGTGTTGTTGTCACTCTTATCGTGTGTTAGCAAAGGTCCCGAAAATGTTGAAAGGGAACGTGCCGGAATCATTCCGCAGGATGTAAATTTCCAGGCTTTGCCCGGGTTGGATATGGCACAAAAGCTGGACGAATTTGCGCTTTATAAGCTTACCTCCAACATCAGCCACTTGTCTGATAAAGAGAAAGAGATGTTGCCACTACTGTTTGAGGCGGCAAAAATCATGGACAACATTTACTGGAGACAGGCCATTGGTCAGAAAGATAATTTTTTGGAACATATCGAAGGTGGTGATACCAAAAAATTTGCCCTTATCCAATATGGCCCCTGGGACCGGCTCAACAACAACAAAGCTTTCCTCACCAACATCGGGCCCAAACCTGACGGTGCCAATTTCTACCCCGCAGATATGACCAAAGCGGATTTTGAAAAACTGGATGATCCCAACAAAACAAGCCTGTACACTTTGATAAGGAGAGACGACGAAGGTATGCTGAAAGTGGTATGGTTCCACGAAGCCTATAAATCGGAACTCGAAAAAGCAGCCACATTGATGCGCAAAGCAGCCAACCTTGCCGGGGATGAAGGCCTGAAAAAATACCTCACGCTCAGGGCTGATGCACTGCTTAACGATGAATATCTTGCCAGCGATCTGGCCTGGATGGATATGAAAGATTCGAACATCGATTTTGTGGTCGGTCCCATCGAAAATTATGAGGATCAGTTATTTGGTTACAAGGCTGCCTTCGAATCATTCATTCTGATTAAGGATCCTAAATGGAGTAAGCGTTTGCAAAAGTATGCCGCTATGCTCCCCGGTCTTCAGAAAGAAATTCCTACAGATGATAAGTACAAAACCGAAATCCCCGGATCAAATTCGGACATGAATGTTTATGATGCTGTTTATTATGCCGGAGATTGTAACGCCGGAAGCAAAACCATCGCCATCAACCTGCCCAACGATCCTGAAGTACATGTTAAAAAGGGAACCCGGAAACTTCAACTGAAAAATGCCATGCAGGCAAAATTCGACAAAATTCTGATCCCCATTGCTGATATGCTTATCGATCCTGCCCAGCGTCAACATGTTACCTTCGATGCATTCTTTACCAATACCATGTTTCATGAGGTTGCACACGGAATGGGTGTGAAAAACACCATCAATGGAAAGGGTACTGCCCGCGAAGCCCTTAAAGAGGCCTATTCGTCCATCGAAGAGGGTAAGGCCGATATTATGGGTTTATGGCTGGTGACCAAACTTCGTGAAATGGGAGAGATTACCGAAGGCGAGCTGATGGACAACTATGTAACATTTTTTGCCAGTGTATTTCGTTCGAGCAGGTTTGGAACAGCCAGTGCGCACGGGAAAGCCAATATGATGCGATTCGGGTTTTTTGAGCAATCCGGTGCTTTCACACGTAACAGCGATGGTATTTATACCATTAACATGGATAAAATGCAGGATGCTGTTAACATCCTGGTGGATAAGATTATGACCATCGAGGGCGAAGGAAATTATGATGAAGCGAAAGCCTGGATCGAAAAAGATGGAAATCTCAACCCGGTACTAAAGGCCGACCTTGATCGCCTGAACCAGGGAGGGATTCCTGTTGATATCGTTTTTGAACAGGGACCGGAAATGCTTAATTTTAAGTAAATCAATAGGCGCACCAAGAATGCCACTGATGCACTCCATAAGAGTTCGAAAATTATAGTATCTGAAATGAATCCTGGGGGTGGTAAAAAGTAGTGGTTGGATTATCCCTTTGATATGGGCAGATCTATTCAAATGACTATTGAGCCCGATATAAAAACATAGAAGAACAAATATCTCGCAAAGCCGCAGAGTCGCAAAGGCTTGAATATAAATGATATAATTCTTTGCGTCTTGGCGGCTTTGCGCGAAATTAAGGTTTTTAACCTGGGCTCACTATTGAGTAGCAAAATATTTCACCGCTTCGATAAAGAAAAACCACATGAATAATTATTAGCAAATAGCAATCAGGTTAATTCTCCCATCATGATTTGTTCCGCCAGGAATCGATAATGCTTCTATGAAAACTGGATACGGTAAAGATAACCCGTACCAATATCGCGTTAAATTGTTAACCCAAAGTTACATATTGTCAAATATTATCCTGATAATCATTCATCTTATTTTATTTTTGCAACCATAATAATTTTAACCATTAAAAATCTAGTTATGAAAAGACTTTTTTTAACTATTGTTACCTTGTATTTACTGGGTGCGTCAGGATTCTCCTCCACTCCGAGGCCTGATGAGGGAATGTGGCTCCCTATGTTTGTTGAACGCCTCAATTGGGTTGATATTCAGGAAATGGGTTTACAACTCACACCTGAAGAACTCTATAGCATAAACCAATCCAGCCTGAAGGATGCTATTGTCGGGCTCGCCAGTGGTTCAGCACCAGAGGGTTACTTTTGCACCGGTGAGATAGTTTCCGACAACGGGCTCATGTTCACCAATCATCACTGTGGCTATGATGTGATACAAAATCACAGTACCATCGAGCATGATTATCTTACGGATGGTTTCTGGGCGATGAGTTACGAGGAAGAACTCTCCAATCCCAGGCAGCATCATTCCTGGTAAGAATGGATGATCTGACGGAAGACATTTTGGGTAGTCTTACCGATGAAATGACTGCTGAAGAGAGACAGCAAAAAATAACTGAACTGCGTGATCAATATGCAAATGAAGCTTCGGAAGATGGAAAATATGAGGCAGTTGTTAAAAGCTTTTATGGTGGTAACGAATACTTTCTGTTTGTATATGAAACTTACAGGGACGTACGCCTGGTAGGGGCTCCGCCAGAATCGATCGGGAAATACGGTGGCGATACCGACAACTGGATGTGGCCACGTCATACAGGCGATTTCAGCATTTTCAGGGTTTATACGGCTCCCGATGGATCCCCCGCCGAATATGCGGAAGAGAATATTCCGTTAAAGCCGAAACATTACCTGCCGATATCACTCAAAGGTTACCAGAAGGACGATTATGCCATGATATGGGGTTATCCCGGTGGCACCGAAAGATACCTGACTTCTTACGGAATTGATTTTGCAACCGATGATAAAAATCCCGCATTAATCAATACCTTCGGGAAAGCTTTG
>JABMQA010001101.1 GCA_013203545.1 Bacteroidota bacterium | reverse complement strand
AGAATGATCTATATTCTTAATAACATAGGAACAAGAAACGTTGTAATTAACTGTAAACCTTTCAATTATATTACGGGAGACGATTACATACCCCATTTATTATAATTTTGATGAGACGATTGATATTTCAGCAACAGGATCTCATATCCTTAAGGTGTGGATTGACTATGCACCAGATCAAAATCCCGATAATGACTTATTGGAAATATCCCTGGAAGTGATTGAAGGAAACTCCCTCGTCCCGGGAGATATTCAGACCTTTGATAGCTGGGACGAATGCGTGGCAATATCCATATGCGAATTATATGAGTGCCCCTTATATGATGGCTGGATGAACCTTGAAAATGAGGTACATGATGCATCGACTGGCGAACCTTCGATGGCACCACCACCACCAGTGGTACGGGTCCGTCGTTTGACCATACTACCGGAACCGATGATGGGAACTATCTCTATGTTGAGCCTTCGGGATCGTGCTTCTATAAAGAAGCCACACTGATGGCGCCTTGTATCGATCTTACCAATGTGGTAAGTCCCGTACTTAAAATGTGGTACCATGCTTATGGAAGTGCCATCGGATGGTTTCATGTGGATGTATTTGGAGATTCGGAGGTGGTCTTCGATGTAATTGAACCAATTGTTGGTAATCAGGGTGATGAATGGAAAGAACTGAATATTGATCTAAGCCCATGGAGTGGGCAGGTGATAGGGTTGCGTTTCCGGGGTATAACAGGCGGAGGGGAAAAGGGCGACTTTGCCATTGATGATATTGCCATAACCGATGTTACCACTGTTAGAAATAACCTTACCGAAAATGATAAACTTTCGGTATTTCCAAACCCGAGTTCCGGACTGGTGAATGTATCAGTGACAGATGCGGGCACTGATCGCTGTCAATTCAAGGTATTTGACATGTACGGCAGGGAAATTATGATAGGATATGTTGCCCCGATTGATGGACGTATAAATATTTCCTTTGATTTGTCCGAATATTCCAATGGGCTTTATATCATTGAAGTTAAATCTGGAAATGGCACCTATCAAGCCAAACTTACCAAAAGGTAATCAGTACAAATGGGAGAGATTTCTCAATTGCAAACCCCTGTCAATGACAACATTTTGTTGGACACTTAAAAACAAACCAAAAAATAGACCTCTCAGTAGCAAGCTCCTTCGAGGTGACAGAGTTTATGTGTGAGTGGGGGGAGAAAAATAGCTGGCGCGGAGCGCCAGCTATTTTTCTCCCTATTACCCATTACACAGCCTTGTCTTTTCGACCGAAGGGAGAAATCTTTTTATATTATCAGTACACCTTTATTCTCCCCCTTTTATTTCACCGGTTGGAATTTTAAAATAATATTCCCTGTTCATTTCTGTGATTACAACAGATGGCTGAAACCATTTTCCCGCTGATGATTCGTTGTAGAATTCCCTGAGCAATTCAAGTGCAGAATGACCAACTATTTTCAACTTTGCCGGATCATGCCGGTTCAGTGTTTTAATTTCGAGATGGGCAAAGGCATGTCTGTAATCTCCGTTGGCAATGTAATAATCATTACGGGAGATCCATCTGCTTTTGCAGTTCAACGGATCAATACCGAGCGTCTCAGTAAGCAAATTGTGCAATTCACTGAAAAATTTTTCGAAAGTGGATTTTGGCTCCCCTTCAAGGTTTGAAGAATATTCGAGTGTGATTTGTGGCATTGCTGCGATGTGTTTTATTCCTTTATTATTTTCTCCGTGTGAAGTGTCATTTTGTCATCTCCTATAATCACAAGATAATAAATACCTCTTTCGAGGGTGGACAGATCAATTATATTGTGGTAGATGCAAACCGGTATTTCCTGACCCAGGTAATTAAATAATTCCAGCTGCAAGGTTTGTGCTTCAAGGCCGTTTATGGATATATTGTCTGTTGTAGGGTTCGGGAAAACTGAAAAATTGTGAACCTGTTCATTAGCGGGTTTTATGGCTGTAATCAGGTTAAATATCTCAGATGAGTTGAGTGCGCAATCATATATCCTTACTTCATCGATGGCTCCATTGAATAACCCGTATGTCAAACTTGAATAATATTGCCGTCCAATATCTACAATATCAACATCAGTAACATCTCCTCCAGCCTGTGAGAAATCCATACTTGCAACTAAAATACCATTTAAATACAACAATAGCGAAGTGTCATTACAAACCCCTGCAAAATGATTCCAATTGCCATAGGGTGGGGCAGGGTATTCAATGTACTCAACCAAATTGCCGGATGTTCTAACTGCCAATTCCATATTCCCATTCTCATTTTCTGCCTTTAGCCCTATAGCTGATGTGTTAACTGGCATATTATTCCGCTGGACGAATAATTGATTGCCATTACTTAATCCCCCTCCGGGTCCATCTATTCTGGCCCAGGCAGTTATTGTGAAAGTTGTTGATAGGATGATAGGTTCGTTATTGTTTAGCTCGATGTATGAAAATAATCCATCAAAAAGATAGGCACTGTTTGGGTTGTTGTGTCTATCATTGGTAAGGTAAGCGCCATTTACGAATCCATGATGGTTGTTTCCACTTTCGTCCATTGCATTTGAACTAAAGGGATAATAGGCGATTAAACAACTGTCTGGCTGGGCAGGTAAAATTCCGCTGATTAAAATTGTAAGCCCAAGGATTAGAAATCGTTTTTTCATAATTTTTTTGAGATTTAGGTTAACAATCATATTGTTTCATGGCAAAGATATCTAATTCGGATTTATATTTCAACAATAGATTAAAAAAAATAGTCAGGCTGGAGTGGCGGAGGAATGGAGTATTGTGCCATGGGCACTCCTATGGAGGAGTGCTGGTATGGTAGAGTTGTTGGGTATGAAGAGCAGAGAGCTGGCACTGAACTCCGATAGCCATAGGGGAGAGTAAGCGCAAAGGCACACAGCAATTGTATATTGGAATAATTCTGTTATGTTCGTTGGAATGCGGGTGGTAGAGACGCCACGCATGGCGTCTCTACCACATCCTGCGATATTGTCATTTGAAATGATGTAGGTCGAATACAGGTATTATTAAGAAAAAAAAGCAACAGCCCTGTAAGCGGGATTGTGTTTTCTGGCGGTTTCCCAAAGCCCGATATTACAGCATTATGATTACGAAAGAGAGCTTAAATTGCATGTCAGATGTAGTAGGTGCAAGTTGCTCAACATCATTTTGAACTGCCTTACCAATGGTGGGATACTTTTAGAGATTCTTCCTATCAGTGTTTAGTGGGGGAAGAGCCTTCCCGGGTAGTGGCTGGCTTTTTTTTTGACCCACTTTTTATTGTCCGGATCATTCCTTTATTATCACTATCGGAAAATCCTGGCCGTAATCGTAAGTTGTAGGATATTGAGCCTCTCCTTTATATTTTTCGGATAATTCGGGGACTCTATCATTTAGAAAGGCACTTATTTCCTTTACAGTTATCTTCTTATCTCTTGTGCCACCATCAGCTTCACCTCTTAATGCCTGAAAAATAGCGTAGGTAAATATACCATGACCAAGTGTTGCAAATTCTGTAGCCACCCTGACGAAGCGCATTTTTTAATAATGAATAAGCTTTATAATACGCATATTATTTTCCCTTTTAACTTTGATAAAGTATATACCAGGTTTATAATTTTTCATATTAATTAACAAAAAATCCACAGCTTGAACATTCTTTTGAATCAGCTGACCATATTCATTCCACAATTCGATTTGTTGCATGTCATTACCGGAGATGCAAACGTAATCAGACGAGGGATTTGGAAATATCGATATTGCTTCGTCAGGAGGAATAGAGCTTTCTTTGATTGGTGTAATGTTGCAAAATAGTGGGTCAGGTAATTCATCATATATTAAAGGTTCCAAACCAAGGTATTCAACCTCGCAGCTTGATATATTGACGCTGAAATTCCATTTGTACTTATTAATGCATCCCATATAGCAATCTCCCCAGGCTAATGTAAAACTAAAGTATTGGTGTTCACCTTCAAGAGTATATTCAATTCTGTTTCCATCAAAATTGGTTGGGACAGGCAAAGCATTTTCAATGCCTTCAAATGACATCAGGCTGTCGCTAATTGCATATGGGTTGATAAGCATTTCAGAATATATTTGCACAACGCCATAATTATAATTAACTGATTCAATGTTGTAGGCATATTTTGAAATTAAACTGTCTAGTTCGCTGTAGCCGGTTACAATTTCACCATTGAACCAATTATCGGTCCAGCTCAAAGAGGTATCAACTTCCAGATAAATTGTCTGGAATAATTTCCTTGTGTTACTGGAATTATTGTGAATACAATAAAAATCAAAAACCGAGTCCCTTTCAGGGATTGAAGATGCATTATAAATGGCTGTCAATCCTTTCCAGATTGAGTCCTGATGAATTTGTTGAATAATGATTTGATTTGTATCGGGCGACTTAATTGAAAACAAACGATTAAGGGCCAGATCAGCTACATCACGTTTGTAATAGTATTCAAGTCCCCAGGAAGTTTCACAATTTGATTGAGTCTGAGCACTAATTGTAGTAGCCAAAATGCTAAAGAAAATTAAGTTAATTAGATTTTTCATAAGTAAATATTTTTAGATTGTGTTTGTTAATATTTGACCCTAGGCCTTATCCTGTGTAGTGATATCATGGTATTTATCCTGATAAGGATTTCATTTCAAGCAGACAAATTTCAACAATCTTTTTCAATAATCCAAATATTTAATAAAAATAATTACGAATGTAGAATGAAAACCTGGAATCGTCCTCCGAAGAAGGGCATTCCAACGTTGGAGTAGAGCTGGTGAATCTATTATTTGAAGATATGAAAAAGAAAAAAGCAACAGCCCTGTAAGCGGGATTCTGTTCCGCCGGTGGCGGCGTCTGTCATTTATCTGGGCCACGCCTCGCGGCGTAACTCTAACGGCCTACCCCTCACGGCTTCCGGATAAACCGGAATTAGACGAGCAGCCCTGTCCCGCATGTGCGGAACCGTGATATACATGGCCTTTCAACCCATAAGGTTTACCCCATCAGTATGTCACCACACCGATGCGTGAGCTCTTACCTCACGTT
>JABMQA010001100.1 GCA_013203545.1 Bacteroidota bacterium | reverse complement strand
GTAATAGCACAGTATCTCAACATTATAAAACAATATGTCAAAGAACGAGAATCAACTGTTTAATTTGTTATTTAATAAAATATAAAAAAAATGTTAAAATACTTGCATGGCCAAATGGCTTTAACTTGAGGGGGTCAGGGGGTGGATTTTCTGGTCAATTTGAAGAGCAAAAGAAAATTCCACCCTGTAGTCCCTCAAGGGACACATTCTCCGAAACTTAGTCCATTTCAATATTATGCATGGTGTATAGAAAGCAACAGTCATTTATTTTTAAACCAGCAAAAAAAGATCTGTCAGAGTCAAAACATCTACCCAAAATAATGGGCAGGGATGCCATCCCTCCACCGATTGATTAAACATGACCCGAAAGAACAATATTTATGTGAATTGTCGGGCAAAAGGCAAAGAAACCAGGGATGGCATCCCTAAGTACCCAACAAAACTTTTTATCGGATATGACGACGGCTGAGAAATCTCCTGCCTAAAAATAAAGTTTAGGACCAATTCAACATATTGGCCATTTTTTTTCGAAACAACCAAAATGGAAGTAATAATTCAGCCCCGCTGTAAATCCGAATTGTTTCAAAAAAACTTACTTTTGAACCCTTTGAAATTCAATATAACATAAAATGAAAGTTGCCAGCCATCTCTTTGCATTGTGTATAATGCTATCCCTTCCTGCCACCACATTCGGGCAGATCAGCAACCCGGATATTGTTAGCACCATTAATTACCGGGCTATGGGTCCATACCGCACCGGCTCCTGGATATCAGCCATTGCCGGCCCTGAATCAAATGACCCGGCATTTAAATACTCCTGGTATGTTGCCGGACGTAACGGTGGCGTCTGGAAAACAGAAAATAACGGCACCACATTTTTTCCGGTTTTCGACTCGGTGGGAGTCAGCAGCATCGGAGCCATTGCTGTTTCGAAGTCCAACCCTGAAATTGTATGGGTGGGTACCGGCGAAGCCTACAATGCCCGCAGTTCGCATGCCGGCAAAGGTGTGTTTAAATCGGAAGATGGTGGGAAAACATGGAGGGACATGGGCCTGGATGATTCACATCACATCTCACAGATAATGATCCATCCCGAAAATCCGGATATCGTTTGGGTGTCTTCAATGGGACACCTGTTTACCCCAAATAAAATGCGCGGTGTGTTCAAAACCACCGATGGCGGCAAAAACTGGGACAAAGTCCTGTTTATTGATGAAAATACCGGCATTATTGATCTGATCATCAATCCTGAAAATCCTGATATTCTTTTAGCCTCCGCCTATGAAAAATATAGGTACCCCTGGCATTTCGAGGCTGGTGGGAAAAAGAGCGGAATCTACAGGTCGGAGGATGGCGGAGACCACTGGAAAAAACAAAAAGGCGGGCTTCCGGATGGAAAGCTGGGGCGGATCGGACTTGCATTATGCCATAGTATTCCGGAAATTGTATATGCCGTCATCGAAAACCTGAATCCCAAACCGGGAGTGGTCATCGACGAAAGTGTTGGCATGAACCACATGCGTGATGCTTACTTTGATCAGATGATCGGAGGTGAAGTTTACAGATCGGTGGATGGTGGAACAAACTGGGAAAAACGAAATGATACCATCTGCAATGTCTCATCCAAAGCAGCTTACTCCTTCAACAAAATTTTGGTTGCATCCGATAACCCCAATATCATTTATGTTTCCAGCGATCTGATGCAATACAGTGAAGACGGCGGAACTACCTGGCTCGATTGCCAATGGCCTCCCGAGGTATTGAGCACAACCATCTTTGGCGATCACCGCTGCATGTGGATGGATCCTCACGACGGCCGTCATGTGATGTTCGGCAGCGATGGCGGATTGTACGAATCGTTCGACCGCGGTAAAACCTTTACCCACCATGTGCAAATACCTCTTGGTGAAATTTATATGGTGGAAACCGACAACGCCTATCCATACAATATTTATGTGGGTTTGCAGGATCATGAGGTTTGGAAAGGGCCATCCAACAGCTGGTCGGGACAGATCGGGCCGGAAGACTGGGTGATCACAGGCATGTGGGACGGCATGTACACAAAGGTTGATCCGCAGGACAACCGATGGCTTTATACCTCCACACAGTTTGGAGGACACCTGCGTGTTGATCAACTACGGGGAGAACGGGTAAACATCGAACCTGAAGCTCCGGAAGGTGAACCAGCTTACCGCTTTTGCTGGACCCCACCGCTGGAACTGTCACCCTACAATCCGAAAATTATTTATACTGGCGGCCAGATGTTATTGCGCTCGCTCGATCAGGGTGAACACTGGGAAGAACTCAGCCCCGACCTCACAACCAATGACGCAGAAAAAATTGCCGGTAAAGGCCACATGATGTATTGTACCATCACCACCATTTCCGAATCGCCCGTAAAGGCGGGTGTAATCTGGGTGGGAACCGATGACGGCCGCATTTGGATGACACCTGATCATGGAAAAACCTGCAATGAATTCACCGGCAGGATTGCACAATTGGGTGCTGATGCTTACCTTTGGGTGAACAGGGTGGTGGCTTCACCACATCAGGCAGGAAAAGCCTATGTCTGTAAATCCGGGTTTAAGTTTGATGATTTCAGGCCACAGGTTTTTAAAACGGAGAATTTTGGCGAAACATGGACATCGATCAGCAGCGGATTGCCCGATTCACCTGTCAATGTCATTTCCGAAGATCCGCATCGGGAAGGATTATTGTATCTGGGAAATGATCTTGGCATTTTCATCAGCTTCGATGATGGATTAAACTGGCACCCATTCAAAAATAACATGCCTGCCGTGCCAGTCAAAGATCTCAAGATCCAGCCTGCTGAAAGCGATCTGGTGGCCGGAACATACGGCCGTGGTGCCTACATTGCCGATGTATGGCCTTTGCAACATTTTACCGACAGCATTTTACAACAACCTGCTTTTCTGTTCCCCATCCAATCCAAACCACAACGAAACTGGTCGAAACGGGCATGGTGGGGAAACTATGAGCAGACCGGAGACAATCACATTTATTCACCCAACGATCACAATGGTTTGGCTATTTATTATTTTCTGAAAGAGGAACCAGTCGATTCGGCCTGGCTGCAGATTTGTGATATGGACAACATAGCATTGGATACACTGTACATTAATCAGCACCCGGGTTTTCACCGGGAATACTGGGACACGTGGGACAAATCGCCTGGTGAATTCAGGATTAAACTTCATACGGATCATCTTATCCTGGAACGGAAGGCTGTTGTAAAACCTCCACCGGTTTGGCCGGTCGGGCATGGGATGTGGGATTAATTTGTAACACGTTCACTTTAAATACTTAGTGATGTAATGAAAAATAGTCATTTTTCTTATAATTCAAAAATATTTTACTATACTTGCAAAAAGACTATTGTGTTTTAACATATGATATGTAAAAAGACTATTGTGTTTTTACAGTAATTGTGTAATTATCCAGGGGTGTTTGTATGATTAAAAGAAAAATTGAAAAGGTATTTCACGAATGGTCCGATAGGGTCAATAGGAAACCACTGATTGTTAGAGGCGCAAGACAGGTTGGTAAAACCTGGGCAATTGAAGAATTTGCAAAAATACGATTTGATAATTATCTAAAAATAAACCTCGAACAACAAAAGGATATTAAAAAACTTTTCGAAAAGGGAGATACTTTCGAAATAACACGTGAGCTTTCGCTTTTTTTCCAGACCGAACTGATCCCCGGAAAATCTTTACTATTTCTCGATGAAATTCAAGCGTGCCCCAAAGCAATAGTATCTCTAAGATATTTCTATGAGCAACAAAAGGATTTACATGTAATAGCTGCCGGGTCACTTCTTGATCATACACTTAATTCGATGAAATATCCAATGCCCGTTGGAAGAATTGAATTTTGTCATATGTATCCGGTCAGCTTTTCAGAATTTTTGGAAGCACAAGGGGAACAAAATATTTTGTCATATCTTGATGAATACACCTTTGCAGGTAATTTCAGCGAATTAATACATACTAAGTTAATTGACTATCTCAGGTTATATTATTTTGTAGGCGGAATGCCTGAAGCTGTTAATGAATACATCATTGGAAAAGATCTAAAATCAGTTGAAAGAATACATAGCAATATCATAAATTCCCTGAAATTTGATTTTGCAAAATATGGCACATTATCTCAGCAAGAGCACCTATTGGATGTGTTTAATTATGTAGCAAATAATGTTGGCAAAAGAATCAAATATGTAAATATTTCTGAAACTACCCGTTCAACAGAGTTAAAGACTGCCTTTAAAAAACTTGAATTAAGTAGAGTAATACACAATATTGACCGTACAACAGCAGGGGGTGTTCCATTATCCGCTTTCACAAAAGATGATAAATATAAATCCATTTTTATGGATATTGGCCTTGCAAATCATATTGGAAATATTCAACTGGTTGATTTGCAAAAATTAGTAACTTTTAATGAAGGTGCTTTGGCAGAGCAATTTATAGGACAGGAGTTGTTAACTATCCCTGAAACATACCTTGATCCCCAACTTTTTTACTGGTCGAGGGAGGTAAAAAATTCAAATGCAGAACTTGATTTTTTATATCAGCATCAAAACAAAATTTTCCCAATAGAGGTAAAAGCGGGTAAAAGTGGATCATTAAAATCATTGCATCTTTTCCTTGCTGAAAAAAATCTATTAACCGGTATCAGGTTCAATACAGATCTTCCAAGTTTTGGAGAACTCACAGCTAAAGTGAGAATTGGGAACATTCAACAACAATTAAGCTACCGTTTGATTTCATTACCACTATATATGTGCAGTAACTTACCGTTAATTTTAAACCAATATTTAGAAAAATGAGCTATCATCCAAGTATACACTCTCAAATTTTAACTTGTTTTTCGACCACTATCATTAACAAAAAAAAAACATCCTCTGGCAAATTTATCTTCAAATCTTTCCCAACTCAATTCATAGC
>JABMQA010001099.1 GCA_013203545.1 Bacteroidota bacterium | reverse complement strand
TGGGAAACGAATCGGAACGGGAAGGTTTGAACGGCAAGGGAATAAAATTGGTTGCACCGGTATGGGGTGCCAATCCCGAGAAATTTTACCAGTCTACCAAACTCATTTGCGATGAATTCAATTTTGATGGCATTGATATCAACATGGGCTGTCCCGTGAAAAAGATCGTAAAGCAGGGGGGCTGCTCTGCCCTAATCGGCAAGAACGACCTGGCTGCGGAGATCATCCTGGCAACCAAAGAGGCTTCCAATATTCCGGTGAGCCTGAAAACAAGAACCGGCATCAAAAAACATGATACGGAAAACTGGATTGGGTTTCTGCTGGAGCAGGACCTGGCTGCCATCACCCTGCATGCACGTACACAGAAAGACCAGTCGGAAGCGCCTGCCGATTGGCGGGAAATAGCAAAGGCTGTTACAATCAGGGATCAATCGGGCAAAGAGATACCCCTGCTCGGTAACGGCGATGTAATGAGTGTAGAAGATGCCATTAGTAAATGCAATGAAACCGGCGCCGATGGCGTAATGATCGGGAGGGGTATTTTTCATAATCCATGGTTTTTCAACCATCCGCAACCTGAAATAACGGTGCAGCAAAAGCTCGACCTGTTGTGGAAACATACTGACCTCTTTACCAAAACATGGCAGGACCAGAAAAACTTTTCCATTCTCAAACGGTTTTTTAAGATCTATACGAATAATTTTCATGGTGCCGCGAGGTTGCGGGCAACTTTGATGGAAACCAGTTCGGTGGAAGAGGTGAGAGGGGTGCTGGATGGATTTGAGATGATTGCTAATGATTTTTATCCAAAAAACCACTGAGACACTCAGAACACATAGGAACACTAAGAATTTTGAAAATCCGGAAAATAAAAGGTGAGCAGAAAATCATAACTTTCATATCCAATCCTTAGTGCATCTCTGTGCACTCCGTGTCTTTGTGGTAATTTTATTTTCAAACCTTGCTCAACCTGGATTTTCCATCGAAACTTTAATCTGTCTTACACAAGTTTTGTGTTATTTTGTACCAATAATTTTTTTGATATGACAACATTCCCAAAAGTAACATTAAAATCCGGTCGCGACCGGTCGGTAAGGCGGTTTCACCTCTGGATATTTTCGGGCGCCATTAAAAAAATTGAGGGCGGGCCGGAAGATGGAGACACCGTTGAGGTATTTTCAAATAGCGGTGAATACCTTGCCACGGGCCATTTTCAAAATGGTTCCATCATGATCCGTATCTTTTCGTTTGAACAGACGGATGCAGGTGAAGCTTTCTGGCATTCCAAGCTTAATACTGCCATCAATTACAGGAAACAACTTGGTTTCTTTGACAATCCGGGCACCAATATTTTCAGGCTCATCCACGGAGAAGGGGATCGGTTGCCGGGACTGATAGCCGATTATTATAACGGCGTTGTTGTACTGCAGGCCCATTCTGTGGGAATGTACCGAATGCGTTCGCTATTTTCAAAAATTATAACCGATATTCTGAATTTAAGGGTTATAGCCATCTACGATAAAAGTAGTTCAACCCTGAATATTGCCGGCAAAGAAGCGGGGAACAATTTTCTTTACGGCAAGGCTGATAACGCTATCGTTAAAGAATATGGAAATCAGTTTGAAATCGACTTTATTGGCGGCCAGAAGACTGGTTTTTTCATCGATCAACGCGAAAACAGACGCTTGCTTCAAAACTATTGCTCGGGCAAAAAGGTGGCCAACATTTTCTCTTATACAGGCGGATTTTCCGTTTACGCTGCACGCGGTAATGCAACCTTGATTGATAGCGTTGATGCATCGGAAAATGCCATCGAAATTGCCCGTATCAATATGAATGAAAATTCTGGCAAAAACACATCACACCGCTTTTACTGCGATGATGCGTTTGATTTTCTGAATAACGCCACCGAAAAATATGATGTGATCATCTTAGACCCTCCCGCTTTTGCCAAACATCAGAATGCCACAAAAAATGCGTTAAAAGCATACCGGCGTATCAACGAAATGGCTATTCGAATGATGGCCTCACCGGGAATATTGTTTACCTTTTCATGCTCGCAGGTAATAAGCAGGGACGATTTCAGGATCGCGGTTTTTGCTGCAGCCGCAACCACAGGTAGACAGGTGCGTATTCTGCACCAACTCACACAACCACCAGATCATCCCATCAACATCTATCACCCGGAAGGGGAGTATTTGAAGGGGTTGGTTTTGTATGTGGAGTGATGGGAAGTGCCTAAAGTTGGGAGTAAGCTAAAGTGACTAAAGTTGGGGGTGAGCTAAAGTGCCTAAAGTTGGGAGTAAGCTAAAGTGACTAAAGTTGGGGGTGAGCTAAAGTGCCTAAAGTT
>JABMQA010001098.1 GCA_013203545.1 Bacteroidota bacterium | reverse complement strand
GCGCGAGCGTATGACACGAATGCGTGTCGAAAGACGGAATAAATAGGGCAGTTCCTTAAACATCAACAACGAGAGGCTTCCCGGTGTGGTATGCTAAAACGCCTCAAATAAACTTTCTTTTTTCAGATCAACGCATAGTAAAACTTCGTAATTTTGAGAACCAATTCGAATAATGATGAACACAACCACAATCAGACAAAAGCTGCATAAATATATCGAAATCGCCGACGATAAAAAGATACAGGCCATTTATACCATGATTGAGGACGACCTTACCGATCAGGTTAACTGGTGGGAAGATGATGTTTTTTTAGCGACTCTTAATCTGATTTCGAACAACCTTAAAAATGGAAAGGATAAGGGTGTTGTTTGGAGCAACTTAAAAAATGAACTTTCAGGCGATACAAAATTTTAAGTTAAAGGATGGAAATTCAAGTCATTTTTTCATCAGTCGCCGCTCAGGAGGTCCGAAAATCTTTTGAATGGTATGAGGAACATTTGGAAGGATTAGGCAATCGGTTCGTTGATGTAGTAGATAAAACCATCCAGTTTATTTTAATTCTGCGCGTTTTTCATACAAAACGAAATCCTAAGCTTCAATATAAGATAGGGTGAAATTTCCCTGTACAGAAATCATTTTCAACAGTAACAATTATAGCACTATCTTATGAAAGCAGGCGTATTTTTCTATAGTACTAAATACCTTACAAGAAAATTTGCTATAAATAGCACAGAAACTATTTCATCGAAAACATAAAATCCGGAATATTCGTCCATTATTGATTAGCCATAAATCTGTCGCGTACGTTCTCGTCCGTGATAACCACCACTGCCTATACTGCCCATTTACAATAAACCATTCGTTATCAAAATTTTGATTGTTGGTCTGTTCGGCACGTAAATGCACCAGAAATTTATCAATTGCAACCTTACTGACGAAGGATCAGGCCGATAATATAAACCAGGTAGACGATCATAAGTATAAATCCTTCGGATTTGCCTATTCTTTTACCTTTTCCAATGGCCAGAATCAGGAATAAAATCACATTTGATGCGATAACCATTGCAAGGTCAGTGTTCATGACATTATTAAAAGGTAGTGGCCTGATTACTGCACTAATCCCTAATACAAGAAAGATATTATATATGTTTGATCCAACAGCATTTCCAAGAGCAATGCCCGAATTCTTTTTGAATGCCGCAACAACCGAAGTCACCAGTTCAGGTAAGGAAGTGATGACCGCAATAATCGTAATCCCGAAAAAGGCTTTGGATAATCCCAGGTCATTTGATATAGCCTCAGAACCTAAAATGATCCATTTTCCACCGAAAAAGAGGCCGGCCATACCGAAAGTGATCAGCAAGATGGAATTAATTACCGAAAATTCACGAATTTTCTGATGGCTGTTGTTTTTTTCTGATTTCGAAAACCGACGCGAATACCAGAAATATACTGCCAGCATTAAAAGCATTATTGTACCCTCAATCGTGGAAATGCTGTTTTTCGCTTCAAACCCGAAAATCCTGAAATTTGCAAATACCCCCATCAAAACAGCAGCAAAAAAACTAATGGGAATGAGCGTGTAGATGGTTTTACTATCGGATTGTATCGGGAAAATGATTGCTGCAGCACCCATAATGAACAGTGTGTTCATTATATTGCTTCCAATAACGTTGGATATGGCCAGGTCGGTTTCGCCCTCAATACTTGCAAAAACGTTGATGATCAACTCCGGTAGGGATGTTCCGAGCGCTACGATGGTAAACCCAATCACCACAGGCGAAAGCTTTAGTTTGGTCCCAACAGAACTTGCACCGTCAACCAGGAAACCGGCTCCCTGAATAAGGAAAATAAATCCGATTATAAATAAAAAATAAACCATCAATAATTTCTTTCCCCAAAAATCAAACTTCCGATTCGCACGATGGTGCTACCTTCTTCCACCGCCAGCTGATAGTCATCTGACATACCCATCGAAATCTCTTTAAATTCATTTTTATCCGGGAAATACTCCCCTTTCAGTTTGTGGAAAATATGGTTTAATTGCTTAAATTCATTGCGTACCTGCACCATATTGTCAGTAAATGTGGCCATTCCCATAACGCCACAAATCCTTGTATGAAGCAATGCATCAAATTCGGGGCTGGTTAAAATTTCGATGGCTTCCTCCATGTCAAGACCAAACTTGGTATCTTCTTCACCAATATGAAATTGTAAAAGACAATTGACGGTTCTGTCGATTTTTTCAGCCTGTTTGTTAATTTCCACGAGCAGTTTAAAACTGTCAACCGATTCGATCATGTCAACAAAAGGTACAAGATATTTTACTTTGTTTGTCTGGAGGTGCCCTATAAAATGCCACCGGATATCACCGGGAAGCAATGGTTGTTTGCCAATCAACTCCTGGGCCTTGTTTTCACCGAATATCCGTTGTCCTGCATTATAAGCTTTGAGGATTGATTCCACAGGGTTTGTCTTGGATACCGCTACCAGGGTTACATTTTCGGGTAGCCCTTCCTTTATTTTATTCAGATTGTCCCGTATCTCCATACTTTCTAAAATTAGACTGCAAAAGTATAAGAAATTCCGGCCTGTACCATATTGGGATTAATTCATTTTAGATAATGATTTTGTTTACTTTTATTGCTCATTTCAAAGCGACGATGCCATGATAAAAAATGAACCTGATCAAAAAAATTCAACTCAAAAGCGCCTGGTAAGTTTCAGGTATGCCTTCAACGGTATATGGTATCTATTCAAAACGCAGCCCAATGCCCGGATTCATCTTTTAGCTGCTGTAGTAGTAATTGCCCTTGGTTTCTGTCTTTCGGTATCTCAAACCGAATGGCTTATTCTGGTGATCACAATGGGAAGCGTGATTGCTGCCGAAACTGTGAATACTTCCATCGAATTACTGGTTGATAAAATATCACCCGGCTATGATCCGGTGGCCGGAAGGATTAAGGATTTGGGAGCGGCATCAGTATTGTTTACAGCCATTGCCGCTGCTGTTGTCGGAATTGTTATTTTTGGCCCCAGATTGTGGGGTTTATGGTGAGGGGATTTAGGTGACAATTAATATTTAGCTATTAATATGAAGATTGCGGTTTAATGCAAAAACTCATTAAATTTGTAAGAAAAAATAAATGCCAACGAAATCGTTAAAAAATGGATTGATTATTTTATTTACCATAAAAACATTGACTTTGAACGAATAACAAAAAAGGTAAAATGATAATTATTGCAGATAGTGGTTCTACAAAAACAGACTGGATTATTCTTAAAGAGGGCAAAAAAGTTGCAACCATAACTACACAGGGTTTTAACCCGAATTATTTTCCGCCCTCAACACTCGAAAACCAGGTAGAGGAGATTGTTTCTGATATTGTTCCTTCTACAGTGAAAAATATTTTTTTCTACGGATCGGGATGCTCATCACAGCAATCAACGGAAATAGTGGGTAGTGTATTAAAAAAATATTTTGCACATGCTATTGCTGAGGTTAATCACGACCTTTATGGTGCTGCCAGGGCCTTGTTTGGGAATGGCAAGGGGATTGCCTCCATACTGGGGACCGGTTCAAGCAGTTGCCTTTTCGATAATGGAAAAATCACCGATGTTGTGCCATCACTGGGTTACCTGCTTGCTGACGAGGGCAGTGGGATGCAATTGGGCAGCCTGCTGCTGAATGCCTTTTTTAAAAGGGATCTTCCTCAATCAATTCATAAAAGATTTTCAGACCAGTATGAACTTGACCTGGGTAATTTTATAAACGACCTGTATCAACAACAGAAGCCCAATTCGAAGATTGCATCTTTTGTACCTTTTATTGTCGAAAATATTGCCAATCCCTATTTAAAAGATATGGTTTCAAAATCTTTCAGGTCCTTTTTTGTTGAGAACATCCTGAAGTATCACAATTATCCGGATTATCATCTTGGGTTTGCAGGCTCCATTGCATACCTGTTTCGTGGTATCCTGCACGAAGTGGCCCGTGGGTATAATATGAAGGTTGAAAAGATTGTAAAGAACCCGGTGGATGAGTTGGTGAAATATCATATTGGAGGTAGTGGAATGATGGAATGAAGGAATGATGGAATGGTGGAACGAAGGAACGAAGGAGGATGGAGCGAAGGAATGGTAGGGGACAAAACGATAGAACGATTGGGTGGATACAAATGCTAAATGATTAAGAACCTACATTTTTTCAGAGAAAGCCTGGAAAAAACCGCTTTTGCGGGATATACGCCCCAGGCTATGCAGTTTTCACCAATTTATAATAAAAAAAAGTCATCATCGAATTGAACGAATTAATCTAATTCATCAATCCTCCCATTCGTTTAATTAGTGTAATTCGATGACTTAATTTTTGACGATC
>JABMQA010001097.1 GCA_013203545.1 Bacteroidota bacterium | reverse complement strand
TGATCCGATGATCCTGCGGTTGAGATGCTCATAATAGGCCTTGTCGAAAATATTATTTATCCCTCCGGCAAACGACAAATATTTATTGACTTCATAACTGGCATTGATGCCGGCCGTGAAAAATCCCGGTGTTTGCCGTTCATCGTATGCCTGCGAAATGCGATTTTGATCGGCAACAAATCTCAGGTGGACTTCAGGTTTGAGTCTATTTTGAAACAGGAAATAATGCACCCTCATATTTACCTCCAACGGGGGTATTTCAGGCAACGGATCATTTTTAACCGTTTCCGAACCAACCACCTCGCCATTTTCAACGATGTATTTGATGGCTTCAGGATTTATCCCTGCCGTATAAGCTGCTGTTAAAATACCTCCCAACTGATATTGTAGCGGTGATTCCCATAAAAATTCAAACCCGTACATGTGTGCTTTATCGATATTTTCAAACCGCTTCACACCCAGCACTCCGGCGGTTTGTGGAAGAATTTCAGATGACGGTAATTTGATGCCGGTAATATAGCCGGTGATGAACGAATAAAAAGCATTCAGTTTCAACGATCCCAGGTTATCCTTTATAAAACTGGCAGTGAGGTCGGCCTGGTGGTTGTTTTCAGGTTTAAGTTGTGGATTACCGAGGTAATCATAGTTGTCGTAACCAACAGGTAGTAAAATGATAAATCGTTCAACCATATCCGGGCTTCTAACGCCCCGGCCAATGGCAAAATCCAACGAAATGTCAGGTGAAATATCATATGATAAACCGGCACTTGCACTAAAATTGAAAAAATCGGAATCCACATCGCTGTTGTAATAAATCTCCTTTCCCATCATATTCTTTAACTGCATAGGGTCGGATGTGGCATTGTTCATATCTAACCGCCCGGACAATACCCACTCCAGGCGTTGATTTTGAATACGTTTATATTCTGCAAATAAACCCAGGTTGCGGATTTTTGCATTGCTCCACAGATCTTCCGTTTTAACCGGCAAACCCGGTTGCATAATCAGGTTTTTCACCCGTTGGCCATCTTTGAAGATATCTTCATAATCCATTCCTGCATGCAGGCTTGACGCATCAGTTCGAAAACCAAAATCGGCACGGCCACCCTGATTGATGGCATTGATGGTGGAGATGGCAACGACCGTATCGGAAAATGGGCGCCATTTATTATCCATCTCATGGTCGACATCCGAACGGTAGATTATTGCATCAACTGTTTGTAATAGTTTTCCGGAGTTGGCATAGTGATAATTTGCTGAAGTCAATTGTGTATTGTCTTTACGTTCGTCCATGGGTAGTGCCGGAAACCGGATATCCTGACCATGTGAATTTTTATAGTTGAGTCTGAACTCATGACGTTCAAGGGGCCGGAATGCAATTTCTGCAGTATAATTGTATTTTTTAAGTGAGGATTTAATTTCTTCACCATTTCCGGCTGTATAGTTACCATAAGCCTGGTGATTCCCCATCAAAGCAAAATATACCTTCCGGCCTCCGCCAAGAATGGTTACATGTTCCCTTGTTCCTGTCCAGTTGCTTTGCCAGCCTTTGATGGCCCTGGCATGGATTTGAAACCCATCATAAGGCCGGGCCTTTTCGGTAACAAGGTTTAAGACTGCTCCAAAAACCGGCCCATACCGGAGTGCGTAGGGGCCTTTGATAATTTCAATCCTGCTGATGTCATTGATATCAATGTGGGATGCAGCCGGATCCATTCTGTTGGGGCAGCCTCCCTCGATTTTCTGACCATTGTTGTTCTGCACATTTAATTGTGAAAATTTAAACCCACGGATCACCGGATCGATATTTCCGCCACCTTTCCTAATGCCGCTGACGTTGGGCTCCGATCTCAAAAATTCACCCACATCGTGTGCCGGCATCTTTTGTATCATCTCCTGCCTGATGACATTTTTTATATATGGTTCCTTGTCAAATTTCTGTTCTGAAACTTCAATGCCCTCAATCATCCGAACATCCTTCACGAGTTTGATGGTGAGTTCCAGGTGCTCATTTTCAATGATTGCAATTTCTTGCCGATGCGACCGGCACCCAAGATGATTAACAACCAGGGTATAATTTCCAGGCCCTATTTTTTCAAATCGGAATACCCCATTTTCATCGGTGGTTGTACCCCTGTCAATTGGTTTGAGCACTACCTCCGCCTGTTCCATCGGATAATTTGTCTCAGACGAAACGATGACACCCGAAATTGATCCGCCAGTTTGGGCAAAAATCAATACAGGTAAGTTCATTAAAATTATAGCTGAGAACAGTTTGAAAAAAAAATTGGATGTTTTCATAATAATTAAATTTTGAGTCTTAGCTGTCTAAAAATGCTAATTATATTTGATTAGCCCCGTCCTTCAGGGCGGGGCTATTTATTGCTCCATCAATTTTTAGGCAGCTTCTGAGAGGCTGTCTTAAATTCATCATTTAGTTTCACATTATCTGACAATGCGAAAAACAATTAATGTCTCCCGGATTATGGATACAAATTTAGTTTTTTTAAATGTAATAATATTTAGAATGGTCTCTAAATTACAATTTATGGCGTTCAAAAAGAGCGTATTTTTGCAAAAAAATAATAAATATGAAATTCAAAGTAGGCGACCGGGTAAAATTCCTGAATGAGCATGGTGGTGGCATCATAAGTAAAGTAATCAGCAGTAACCTGGTGCATGTTAAAATAGAAGATGGATTTGAAATTCCCACCATGTCAAACGAGTTGGTAAAGGTGGATGATAATACCCAGCAGTCATCACATTTGTTCATGGATAGGAGTAGTCTTGGATTTCAGGATGATGGTGAAAAGGCGCATACTGAAACTACAGAGGAAATCGTGTATGACGACCGTAGCAGCCCGCTTGAAAAATTTCAGGCAAAGGGTAATGACAGAAAGGGGTTATACCTGGCATTTGTCCCGCAGGACCAAAAATGGCTGCTAACGGGCTTGCTGGATGTTTATCTTGCCAACTATACCGATTATGATATTCTTTTCAGCCTTTTTCTTCGCAAAGAAAATGGTGCCTGGGAAGGCACTGATTACGATGCTGTGAAACCCAATACCAAAATACTGCTGAACTCAATAGAGCGCGAAAACATTGAAAAGTGGAGCCATGGTGTGGTACAGATTCTTTATCATAAGGATTTATCATCAAAAATATTATTGCCGGCCAACTGTACCTTCAGTTTTAAACCTGCAAAATTTTACCGTGAAAACGTGTACATCGAATCCTCTTTTATCAGTGATAAGTCATTTTTACTCATGCTGAATGAACCCGCAATCCAGGCCACGGCTGCTGAATCGGAACTGGATGAAAAATATGATGATGAGATCAAAATGCAGCATGCCAAACCCAAAGTGCCTGAAGAAGTTATCAACAAACACAAGACAAGTCCGAGGGAAGCTACGGTGGATTTACACATAGGTGAACTGGTGGATGATTATTCAAAAATGAACAGCACCGAAATGCTGAATTACCAGCTCAATTATTTTGTTAGATGCCTGGAAAGCGCCATCAGAGGCTATATTACAAAGGTGACATTTATTCATGGTGTGGGCGATGGGGTCTTAAAATCGAAGATGCTCGATATCCTGAAAGAGTACGACAGCGTGAGGGTTAAAGATGCATCCATGATAAAATTTGGCTATGGTGCCACGGAAGTGCTGATATGGCATAGTAGTCATGTGTAGATTAATTTAACGGTTATTTCCCACAACGCACATGTTGATATTTTGACCTAACACATGTGACCAACTTTATTATCTTTACAGCCAGAATCACATAATTCAATCTCTATGAAACGGCTCTTATACACTTCAATTGCTCTGTTACTTGCAGGCGGATTATTAACTTTATCCGAACTTTGGATTAAAAAACAAGGTCAGGATATCCCAAAACAACCCAACGACTGGGGATTTCTCCAACGAGCATTTCCTTACAACGAGATCAACTACGATGCTTACCATACTGCTATTAAGCAGGCAGCTGAACTGAAAGCTGAATATGCGCTTAGGGATCACCGTGTTTCATGGGATTTCGCCGGTCCGGTTAATATCGGTGGCAGGATAACAGCAGTGGCCATGCATCCCGCAGATATGGATATTTTTTATGTTGGGGCAGCATCCGGTGGTGTTTTCAAAACCGTTGATGGTGGTGGTACATGGGAGCCGATATCCGATGATTTGCCCAGTCTGTCGATTGGTGATATTGCCCTGGCACCATCCGATCCTGATATCATTTATCTGGGGACCGGTGAAGCCAATCCGGGAGGGGGTTCACTGGCATATGACGGACTCGGGATATTCCGATCGGATAATGGCGGAGAAACATGGGACGATCTGGGATTACACGAAAGTGGCAGTATCGGCCGGCTGGTTGTCCATCCTCAAAATCCGGATATTTGCTATGTGGCAGCCATGGGTCGCATGTTCTCAACCAACGAACAGCGTGGTGTTTTTAAAACTACCGACGGTGGTGAGAACTGGGAGAAAATCCTTTATCTGAACGATTCAACCGGTGCTGTAGATGTGGTTATTCATCCCGACAATCCTGATACGCTATATGCCTGCATGTGGGAACGTACCCGCCGGCCTGATAAGCGTCATTATGGTGGTGATGGATGTGGCGTTTACCGAACCTTTGATGGCGGTGAAAACTGGGAAGAGCTCACCAACGGATTACCTGGTGGCCCGGATGTTGGCCGCATTGGAGTTTCAATTTCCCCTTCCGATCCGGAAATTCTGTATCTCATCTATGCAGATGAAGTCGGTTATTTTGATGGTGTTTACAAAACCAACAACAACGGCGATTCATGGATAAGAACCAACGATGGTGCTATGAGCAACATTTATTCATCCTATGGCTGGTGGTTCGGGCGTATTCGTGTGGATCCCGTTAATCCAAATATTGCTTTTGCCATCGGTTACGACCTCTATAAAACCTCCAATGGCGGCAATTCGTGGAGCAATATCGGATGGGCGGTACATGTTGACCAGCATGGCCTGAATGCACATCCGCTGAACAACAATTTTGTGGTTCTTGGCAACGATGGCGGAATTTATATTTCCCAGAATGGTGGCACCTCCTGGACGCATATCGAAAACCTGCCTATCACCCAGTTTTATACCTGCGAGGTGGATTATTCCATCCCGAACCGATTTTACGGGGGCGCGCAGGACCTGGGAACCAACCGTACACTAACCGGCGCCACCAACGACTGGCATTCCATTTATGGTGGGGACGGATTTGTTGTACGTGTAAACCCACAAAACAACCAGTATGTTTATGCATCGTACCAATATGGAGGTTTGGGACGGTCAACAAATGGAGGAAATTCATTCCAGGGAGCCACCAACGGAATAAGTGGCTCCGACAGGTTCAACTGGATGTCGCCCTATGTTTTTAATCCCAACGATCCTTCAACACTCTATTTTGGCAGCAATAAAATGTATAAATCTACCAACCATGCTGCCAGTTGGTCGGCAATCAGCAATGATCTTTCAAACGGCCCGGGCCAGTTCAACCAGACGTATGGCACCATCACCACCATTTCGGTGTCACCGGTCAACGACCAGGTGATCTATGCCGGAACTGACGATGGCAATGTATGGGTATCGCAGAATGACGGAGATAACTGGGCCAAGATTTCGGATGAACTCCCGTTACGATGGGTAACAGGTGTTGCAGCCGATCCTTATGATGAAGCCACAGCCTATGTCACTTTTTCAGGATACAGGTACGATGACTACCTGCCTCACATTTTCAGGACCAATGATTTTGGCCAGACATGGACAGATATTTCTGGCGATCTTCCCGAAGCCCCCATCAATGATGTGATTATCGATCCCACAATGGGCCAGGCTGTTTACATAGCCACCGATGTTGGTGTGTTTGTGAGCTGGAATAATTGCGAAACCTGGGGATTGCTCGGTGAGGGACTGCCCAATGTTCCGGTTTGCGACCTGACGTATCATGATGAACTGAGAATGCTCGTGGCAGCTACATACGGACGCTCGATGTACAAAATCTATGTAGGTGAATTTGTGGGTATTGAAAGTAATGACCAGGCCGCTGGGAGAATTGAGATTTATCCGAACCCTGCAACTAATATCCTGAATTTCAAAATACCCAAATTGCAAGGTGAATTTGATTTTTCAATAACTGATATGAACGGGAAAAAAGTTTTATCAGGAAAAATAGGATCATTTAGTACCGAAGGTTCTATTGATATTTCGAAACTGAAACCGGCCAGTTACATCATCTCGGTTCTAACTGTGGATCAGAAATACCGATCGAAGTTTATTAAGGCAGAATAGACTTTAATCCATTAATAATAATGCATAAATAGTATAATTTTTAAGCAATCTATCATCCAAACTTAATAATATCAGGACTGCGGGATTTGATGAAAAAATGGCAACTGCTAATTTAGCTAATTCAATGGTGCAAGTCCGCATATTATAGACCATTGTATTTTCCACCATCAAAATATTAATTAAACCAACCTTATTTTGCAGCATCGGCAGAACTCAGTATGAGTTCGATTAATGTAGTGAACAGATTGAACGGGAAGCCCTACAACCCGGTACGGGTT
>JABMQA010001096.1 GCA_013203545.1 Bacteroidota bacterium | reverse complement strand
TTTTGTCCAACCAATGGAAGGCCGTTTGAAACAAAGCCAAGGGTATATTTTAATAAAAAAAGTTTCATGGGTGCTGAAGAGGGATTTTTATTGCAGCAGTCTGAGGAAGGTAAGCGGCTGACCATGAAAAAGAATGGAAGTATTGCCACACTGGTCAAAAATTGGGATGCCTTTATTTTTGAAAACGATTTGTGTATGGCCGTTCTGAATAAAAAAACTTTTGCCATTGAGCACATTGATGTGTTTGTTGATGATGATCACATCGAAATCCCTGAGATCCCTGAAATGAAGATGATATTTTTTGCCACCGAAAACCTTATATAAATATGAACAACTACCAGAAGGTACTGGAAAATACCATTAAACGGTGCCGCGAAAGGCACATTATTTTGCCAACCTACTCCCAGATGCGTCATCCGGAGCTTATTCCCCAAAAAATAAAGGATAAACTTAGAAATATTGGACTGTGGGATTTAAATTCGCTTAACCTGTTTCGGATAAGCTGGAAAAATGAACCTGTTGAATTTGGTGGTGGATACGGACCGGTAAACTATATCGAAATACCTGAAGAACTTACAGGTGTTCGGGCAAAAATTGTAATTCTGGTAGGAAAGTTCTTCCCAACCGGCGCACATAAAGTCGGAGCTACTTTTGGGCCCCTTGTCGAAAAATTAATATCGGGCAGATTCGATCCCACCCGTCAAAAAGCACTTTGGCCGTCAACCGGTAATTATTGCAGGGGTGGTGCATACGATTCCTATTTACTGGGTTGTGAATCCATTGCTGTACTACCCGAGGAGATGTCGCAGGAAAGGTTTGAATGGCTTAAAACTGTTGGCGCTGAAATTTTTGCAACACCTGGTTGCGAAAGCAATGTGAAAGAAATATACGATAAAGTTAAAGTTCTGGAAGAACAACGGGGTGACGAAATTGTGACATTAAATCAATTCGCCGAAATTGGAAATCCATTGTGGCATTATGCCGTAACCGGCCCGGCCATGGAAGAAGTATTTAACCAGGTAAAGGGCACTTCATCAAGGTTTTCAGGGCTTTTCCTTACCCAGGGTTCAGCAGGAACGTTGGGTAGCGGTGAATACCTGAAGGAAAAATTCACTGATATGAAAATTTGCGCAGGCGAAGCTTTGCAGTGCCCTACGCTTTTATTGAATGGCTATGGAGGCCATCGGATTGAAGGGATTGGCGATAAACATGTGCCCTGGATTCATAACATAAGAAATACCGATCTGGTTGCCGGAATTGATGACAAGGTGGTTTTGCGGATTATGCGTTTGTTTAATGAACCGGCCGGGCTGAAGTATTTATCAGAAAATCTTAAAATTGAGAAGGAAATCGTTGACAAACTTAAGCTTCTGGGAATATCTTCCATAGCTAACCTCGTGGGTGCAATCAAGCAGGCCAGGTATTTCGAAATGGATGAAAATGATGTTGTTTTTACGGTGGCAACCGACTCAATGGAGATGTACCAGTCCCGACTGAAAGAAGAGAATGCTTTGCATGGGGCATATTCGTCAACAGATGCTGCCGTTGATTATGATTCCTGTTTACTGGGAATTAAAACCGATAACCTCCTTGAGTTATCCTATCCGGATAAAAAAAGGATTCATAATCTGAAATATTTTACCTGGGTTGAACAACAGGGCAAAACCGTAAAGGAATTGGATGCCCAGTGGTACGACAGAAATTACTGGAATGATTCGTGGGCAAAAGTTAATGATTGGGATGAAAAGATCAACGAATTCAATGCGCGGACTGGAATAGTTAATGAATACAAATAATCACAAACATAAAGGAACCCGACATTGAGTTTGGATTTTACATATCAATGTGTTAATTGTAGTAAAGAAATTCAGACAGAAGAACTGATATACCTTTGCCCTGATTGCTCCGTTGATAACACTCCCGAAATACCGCCAAAAGGGGTTTTAAAGATTATTTATGATTATGATACCATTATTAAGGATTATGGTGGCGGCGATTTTTTTTACGACCTGAAAAATGTGGGGTTTATTGATCTGTTACCCATCAAATATGCCGATAATTTACCTGGTTTGAAAATCGGGAATACTCCGCTTTACGAAATGGATCAGTTTGACGGAAAATCCCTGAATGGATATTTATACCTCAAGGATGACTCACAAAACCCAACATTTTCATT
>JABMQA010001095.1 GCA_013203545.1 Bacteroidota bacterium | reverse complement strand
TGAAGTTTTGCTGGACAATCATGAAGATATCATGTCGGAAGTTCTGGGGACCGCTAAAGTAAAAGAAAAATATTTCTCTGATTTTAATGGCTCCATCAAATCACTGGGTGCCTGGGGTGGTGATTTTATTTTAGCTACCTGGCGTAATGACCCTGCAAAGTTGGAATCCTACTTTAAAAATAAGGGATTGAATACCATTTTCAGATGGGATGATATCGTTTACAAATCACATATATAATTATGGCATCACTGGAAAGCCCACCAAAAAACAACTTCCATCCTACCCTATCAGGTGAAATTTCCTGGCGAAGCCCGAGTAATATCGCCCTTGTTAAATACTGGGGTAAAAAAGGGTTTCAGATTCCATCCAATGCATCGTTAAGTTTTACATTATCCAAATCCTTTGCCGATACAAGCATTCATTACCAACCGGCTAAAGGCCATCATGCAAAAATTCGTTTCCTTTTCGAAAACAGGCCCAATCAACTTTTCGAGGATAAGATCGTTAAATTTATTGCGCACATCAAGCCTGAGATGCCATTCCTGTCGCAATATGACCTCGAAATACATAGTTCCAATTCTTTTCCACATTCGGCAGGCATTGCTTCGTCAGCTTCTGCAATGAGTGCACTTTCCCTTGGGTTATGTTCCATCGGGAATGAAATTTCGGGGATACATGAAACGGATTCAATGTTTTTTAAAAGAGTATCCAACATTGCACGTTTGGGGTCTGGTAGTGCCTCAAGAAGCATTTATGGTGGTGTGGTAACCTGGGGAAAAACAGATTTGATTGATGATTCATCGGATAGTTATGCTACACCGCTTGAAATGAAAATCAACCCTGTATTCCATAATTATCGCGACACCATTCTGATAGTGAACAAAGGCGAAAAGAAAATTTCAAGCCGCGCTGGCCATGGCCTGATGAATGGACATCCCTATGCAAAAGCACGTTACGCACAAGCCGGTAAAAATTTGGAGGGAATTTATGATGCTTTGCAAACAGGGAATTCAAAAAAGTTCATTACTATTGTCGAAAATGAGGCCATGAGCCTGCATGCGATGATGATGTCGTCAGAACCGGGGTTTTTATTAATGATGCCCGAAACGCTGAAAATTATTGATAAAATTGGCAGATACCGAAAACAAACAGGGGCAAACATTTGTTTCACGCTGGATGCAGGGCCAAATGTGCATGTGCTTTTTCCTGAAGATGAACAAGGCAAGATTAAGGAATTTATATATGCTGATTTAACACAGCATTGTGAAAACGGACAAATGATTGAAGATAAAATGGGCAATGGCCCGCAAAGGATCAATTGAGATGAAAGCAAAAGAAGGGGCATTTTACGCTAAAATTTTGTTATTTGGTGAATATAGTATCATGTGCGACTCTATGGCACTTACCATACCGTACAGCCATTTTCAGGGCGAGTTAAGTTTTATTCACGAAGACAAATATACCGATCAGGAATTTGCCGAAGAGTCCAGTCAGTCACTCAGGGATTTTTACAATTATCTGCACAATATTAACGAGAGAGGTGAAATGTTTTTTGAGTTTGATCTAAATCGTTTGAAATTAGACATTGAGTTGGGTATGTACTTCGAGTCATCTATTCCGCAAGGTTTTGGGATAGGCAGTTCGGGCGCTTTGGTGGCTGCAGTATATGAAAAATATGCGGTAAACAGGATCTTGCCGGATAGCAGTATCCCCAGTGAAAAGTTGCAGCAACTGAAAAAGATATTTTCAAAAATGGAATCATTTTTCCATGGCGTTAGTTCCGGCATGGACCCGCTGAATTGTTATATACGCAACCCCTTGCTGATTAAGCCGGATTCATCAATCAAACCGGTTGGCATTCCACGTGAGTTTTCGAAAAGCGGGGGGATTTTCCTCATCAATACCGGCAAACCGGGGAAAACAGGCCCGTTGGTAAACCTGTTTTTTGAGAAATGTAAAGAGGATGAATTTTTTAACAGGGTCAAAAACGAAATGATCCCATTTACGAACCAAAGCATTGAAGCCATATTAAAAGATGACTTCAAAGAATTTTTCAGTAAGCTCAGATCGCTGTCCGGATTTCTGTTGTCGAACCTGAAACCTATGATACCGGAAGCCTATCATAGTATCTGGCAACACGGCCTTGATACAGGCACCTATTACCTTAAACTTTGTGGTTCAGGCGGTGGTGGTTTTTTACTGGGGTTTACCGAAGACATCAAAGCTGCCCGGCAAATGCTGAAATCCCGGGATGTTGAGATTATTACGGTATCTTAAAGACTGCCTAAATTTTTGATAATACATGATTTGCCCCGTCTTTCTGCCACAGACATTCCTCGGGAAAAGAAATAAAGTTTAATAATCCTGGGCGATCCGAAAACCGTAAATACAATACCGATCGATCGGGGGGCACCCGTGGCGATAGACAATGCTACTGCTATGCTGATTATCGGTCTAAGCGCCGCCCCGGATAACGCGGTAATCCTCTGTTTTGGAAGGCCCCTGAGGATTGTTTCCCGGGCTGTTATCATAGTATTGAAAATCCATCCAATCGCTGCACCACTCCCATACATTGCCGGTCATGTCATAAAGGCCAAAATCATTGGCATTGAAACTTCCAACCGGGGCTGTGTAAACAAATCCATCATTATAACCATTAAAAATTATCCTGTCAGAAATCACTTGCTTTAATGACTGATCTGCAACATTGCCTCCGTTTTTACCGTAGGGATTACCATTCCCCCAACTATATTTTGTGTGTTTCGGTCCGTTACCGGCTGCATATTCCCACTCTGCCTCTGTGGGCAGACGGAAGGCTTTTCCGGTTTTCCGGCTTATCCAATTGCAATATGCTACTGCATCATTCCAACTCACATGGATGACCGGATGGTTGTATTCACTTTGAGGTCGGGTATTGCCTTGCACATCACATTTCCAATTCACCCTGTTTTTCTTTTCCGATTTTGAGCCTGTCCAAATGTCACTCCCATTATCTTTATCTGCATCTGTAAGATATCCGGTCTCTTCAATAAATTGTTGAAACTGGGCAACGGTCACTTCATATTTCCCAAAATAAAAGTCACTCAATTTCACCTCATGCACTGGCCCATCAAAATTATTGTCATCGCTGCCCATTTTAAAGTTACCCCCTTTTATAAAAACCATTTCTGGTTCCCGGTCAAAACCTTTTGCATCGTGCCTGTTGTTTTTAGCGGTAGTTTGTAAGGTGAGGTTTTCTGTAACAGTAACCGTTTCCTGCCATGTATCGGCGCCTTCTATTCTCAGGGTGTGGTTACCGGTGGAAACATCATTTAGTGTCATACGTGTGTCTTTAGTTACCTGCATTATGTACCTGCCATCTAAATAAAGCTTACCGGAGATTTCGGTGGTAAGTTCAATGCTGCCATAGCGGATTACAGCTTCTGGATTGGTTATTACCACCTCCCTGGGCTGGTTGGGCTCCACCTGTTGTGAATTCAGTACAAACACGAAATCGCCTTTGTCGAGGTGCTGATCCCGGATTTTACCGGCCTGGGGGTGCTGCTGATTGTATGAATAGTTGGTTACTTTGTCGAAAAGGTAGCTCCCCATCTCACTCCCGGTGAGATAGCCATCCTGGTTGGCATCGGCATCGCCGGTGGTAATAGCTTTTACGAAATATTCCCTGAACAGGCTCTGGTCTGGTACTTGCTCCTCGGCGCTGCCAGAGGTGATAAACTGCCTGACCGGTTTGCTTGTGTTGTAGCTGATGGCTGATGGCACTGCACGGCTCAGGTTGAAAAGGTTTCCTTAAAAGCAGGCATCAAACAAAAACAGGGCATGTTTTGAAAGGATATCCCGGGCCCAGGAATCAAACCTACGCATGCTGATGGCTTTTTGGTGAAACCGGGTACTGCTAAGATCGGGCAACGGCGCATCGGCCGGGACAATGTATCCGAGTTCTCGTCCATCCGGAGTCTCCATGGTGTGGCCATGGCCGGCAAAATAAATGAGCAGCCGGTTGTTGGCATTTACACCATACTCCTCTATGAAATTGTCGATGGCACGCTCTATGATTTCATCATTGGCATCTTCAACCACCGTAACATTGAAATCATTTTTTTCGAGGGCTGCCTTTACCTCACGAATGTCATTTTTCACTCCCGGCAGATCGGGCCAACCGTTGGTATAATTACTTACCCCAATCAGCAGGGCATGGCTGCCTGAATAGAGTGTGCTTTGTCCATCAATGTTAAGGCTGATCTGTTGAAACCCCCGCTGCTGGGCTACAACAGGAAAGATTATTATTGAACAAAAGAGAAGGATTAGCAATGATATTGTGCGTGATTTCATCTTATTGTGATTTCTGAATAACAGGACAAATATATGAATAATGTTATACCGCTTTGGAATTTAATGTACAAAACTTAATATTTGAAGGCTCGCTTTTTAGCCAGCCCCCTTGTAAGAAAAAATTAATCTCCCGCTAACTTCGTTAATAATCGCAGAGTATTTCTGCTAAGATCAGCGATACCTGTTTTGAAGCAAGGCAAGTCTGTGGGAAAATTTACTAAAAAGACAGACACTATCTATACCCCACTGCCACATATCCCACCCAGTGCCTCAAATGGGCAGGAGCGGTAAAACCAAGTCCGATATCTTCCACCTCCAGCCTTGGGTGATCGATGGAGTTGGCATATCCAAGAAATGTTCCCGTAAGGTTTTGATCACCGCTTAGCATTTGTAAATTATTGGCAGTTAGTAAACCCAGTGGAATGGAAAACCGACCGCACCAGGTCCATTTATATGTTTTACAGTCATCTTCCACGGTATATTGGTTAAATCGTTTCATCTTTTCCGGATCAACCTGTCCGGTCAGGCAATTGCTGATGATTTCATATTCATGTTCAATGGCCTGTTGGTAGCCTGAACTATCGGTTCCGTATCTTGCAAAATTCTTTCCTCCCCAATCTTCGTCACCATAATGTACGGCATCGGTAGTAATGAGCAAAGTGAAATCCCTGCCCCAAACAGCATTTCTCGGTTGTGAAACCTTTTGGATAGCGTTGGCCAACAGTCCTGCCAGTTCCTGCATCCTATCGAAGCACATATACGTAATC
>JABMQA010001094.1 GCA_013203545.1 Bacteroidota bacterium | reverse complement strand
CTACAATTCATGATTTTATTAACCTTGCACTAATTTAATAAAATTTGTCTCATCAATAATATTTACACCAAGTTTCTTAGCTTTGGTGATTTTAGAGCCTGGCTCCAAACCCACAACAAGATAATCAATGCTTTTTGAAATAGAATTAATTGTCTGACCACCCAGCTTCTCAACCATACTCTGCGCAGACGACCTTGTAAGAGTAGAAAGCGTACCGCTGAAAACAAATTTCTTACCATCAAACGGTCTTTGACCAATAGTTTTTTTGAGCTCCATATTAACACCGGCAGTTTTTAATTGATTCAAAATCATCAAATTCTGTTCATCGGAAAAATAATTCAGAATACTGTCAGTAGCCTCAGTACCTATATCATTGATACTTACTAAACTCTCTTTATCCGCATTAATGATCTTATCTATATTGCAATACCAATCAACCAGAGCTTTAGACGTGCTTTCACCCACATGCCTGATTCCGAGTGCGAAAATAAGTCTTTGTAAATCACAGCTTTTACTGTCAGCTATAGAATTGAACAGATTATTAGCTGATTTTTCACCAAAACGATCAAGAAAACTTATTTTTTTCAGATTAAGTAAATATATATCTGAAACATTATTAATGATTTTATTATCAACCATCTGGTCAACAAGTTTGTTGCCCAAACCTTCTATATTCATTGCGCGCCTTGAAACAAAATGCTTAATTTTTTCTTTTATAATAGAAGGGCATTTGGGATTTAAACACCTGTATGCAATTTCGTTTTCAAGCTTTACCAATTTAGACTTACATACCGGACAATTTTCCTGCATCATATATTTTATTTCATTACCAGTTCTTTTAGATTCAACAACCTTAACGATCTTGGGAATAACATCTCCGGCCCTATGTAATATTACGGTATCTCCAATTCTAATATCTTTTTTACTTATTTCATCTAAATTATGAAGAGTCGCGCGGCTGATTTTAACCCCTGAAATCTTAACCGGGTCAAGTATGGCTACCGGCGTTAAAACACCCGTTCTGCCGACCTGTAGAATAATATCCTTAATCAGTGTTGTTGCTTCCTGCGGAGCAAATTTATAAGCAATTGCCCAGCGGGGATTACGGGCACGTTCACCCAAGCGGGTCTGAATTGACAGGTCATTCACCTTAACCACAGCGCCATCAATTTCAAATTTAAAATCATTCCTTAAAGACTCAAATCTTTTACAGGCAGCAACTGCTTCATTGATATTTTCACATTTCTTATACTCCGTGATTTTAAACCCAATATTTTTTATATGCTCTAGAGCATCTTCATGTTTTTTAAATTTTGCTTCATCAAGAGAACCCAGAGCATAAAAATAAGCTTTTAAATTTCTTTTAGCTGTTATTTTAGGATCAAGCTGCCTGATAGAACCCGCAGCAGAATTTCGAGGGTTTGCAAAGAGCTGCTTACCTGTTTCACTTCGCAGTTTATTCAGTTGCTCAAATTCGCTTTTCTCCATAACAACTTCACCCCGAATTTCTAAACGGTCCATAATACTATTATTTAAAATTAGGGGAATTGATCTTACCGTCTTTAAATTGGTGGTTACATCCTCACCCGTATCACCATCACCACGGGTTGAACCCAGGACAAAAACATTATCTTCATAAACAGCCTCAATTGAAAAACCATCAAGTTTGGGTTCAACAATATATTCAATATCAGTATCGTTTACGGCCAGATCCTTTTTAATTCTTAAATCAAACTGAATCAATTCGTCCACATTCATTGCGTTTGAAAGACTTAACATCTTTTTCGAATGTTTTACTTTTTCAAACTTATCAGAAGGTGTTGTACCGACCCTCTGGGTAGATGAATCCGGAGTAATGAGTGAAGGGTCTTTTTGTTCTAATTCCAATAGCTTTCTGTATAGCGTATCATATTCCCCATCTGTTAACTCAGGGTCATCCTGAACATAATAGCGGTGATTATGATAATGAAGTAATTTCCTTAAATCATCAATTTTAGACATATTTAAACTTTATATAATTAACAAATAGAAAGGATAAAAACTTCCAGGGTTTAAGTTGAAAACAAATTAATCAGTATGCTCTATATACGACCTGTCTTGCCGAAGTTTTCCACCCTCCGTAGCAGAGCTACTGCGGAGGACGGGTAACGTAGGCAGATGCTCTCTGCTGCTTCACCTATAAATTTACATGAAGAATCAAAATCTAGACTTCTTCCGCGTCCCATCCATATTCACCAATCAAAGGGACAAAAACACAGGAAAGCATCTGTTCCCGCATGAAATTATCTTCTTTTCTTGTTATCCTTATAATATGCTGAAGACTTCTTGTTCCAACAGGAATTATCATACGACCACCATTATTTAACTGACGCAGTAAAGTTTCAGGAACAACAGGTGATCCTGAAGTTACAATAATTGCATCAAAGGGTGCTTTTTCCAGCCAGCCCAAAGT
>JABMQA010001093.1 GCA_013203545.1 Bacteroidota bacterium | reverse complement strand
TCAATCAATTCAATTAATTCAACAGGGTTAAAAGGCTTTGTAAGGTAATCCTGCGCCATCAACTGGTAACATTTTACACGTTCCTTACTCTGCTCTTCACCCGAAAGCATGATAATTGGGATATCGCCGAAAAAACCACTGTTCCTAATACGTTTAAGAAAATTATATCCGTCAAGGTTTGGCATCTGGATATCGCAAATTATTAAATCCGGCATATTTTTTTCCTTAATCATCCAGTAGTATCCCTCTTCACCGTCATTTTTTGTAACTACTTCATATTTCTTCTTCAGCGTAGTTTCCAGAATCAACCTAATGCTTTGTTCATCATCGATTGCCAGGATTCTTTTCATAATTTGTCAATTTTGAAATTCAATTAATTTTATTCAAATTTTTAATTTGAACAATCACCATAATGTGTGTAATAATCACCACTTCCCTCAAAAACTTTTTTACCCAATTCATCTTGAATGTACAAATATATCATTCTTTTGATTTATGTTCGATTTATTTTACTAAATCTTTCACCAAGATTGGAAATTATTAAAATAAAGCAATACCTCAGAATCACGGTATTACTTTTGTTTCAGCAAGTTTTCAAGTCCGAATATTTCATCCCTTAAATGTGCGGCTTCAATAAAATCAAGCTCTTTAACAGCATCTTGCATCTTTTTCTTAGCCATTTTTATTGCTTTTTCAATTTCAGCCTTACTCATGTATTGTACCACCGGATCAGCAGCAATATCAATTTCGGGATTTCCGGCGTAATGCCTGGCAGTTTTTGTCTTTGAGCCTGCCACGGAAGTTTGCTCCAATATGGATTCCATCGATTTTTTAAGTGATCGGGGTATAATGTTGTTCTCTGCATTGTATTTAAGCTGGGTTTCTCTGCGTCGATTGGTCTCATCAATGGTTTTTTTCATCGAATTGGTAATCTTATCAGCATACATTATAACTTTGGAATTGATGTTTCTGGCTGCCCTTCCAGCAGTTTGGGTTAATGATCTTTCCGATCTCAGAAACCCTTCCTTATCTGCATCGAGAATTGCCACCAACGATACTTCAGGTAAATCCAGGCCTTCGCGAAGGAGGTTTACGCCCACCAGAACATCAAACTCTCCCAGCCTGAGATCACGCATAATTTCAACCCTTTGAATCGTATCAATATCCGAATGAATATACCGGCTTTTAATGTTTATTTTCAGAAAATACTTATCCAGTTCCTCTGCCATTCGCTTAGTGAGTGTGGTAACCAAAATTCTCTCGCCCCGGTTGATTACAATATCAATTTCATCCAGCAGGTCATCAATCTGGTTTAAACTGGGCCTGACCTCAATAACCGGATCAAGCAGCCCTGTAGGCCTTATCAACTGCTCCACTATAATACCTTCACATTGCTGCAATTCGTACTCAGCAGGTGTGGCACTTACATAAATAGTTTGCCCGGTCATGGCTTCAAACTCAACAAATTTCAGTGGTCGGTTATCCATGGCTGACGGCAACCTGAAACCAAACTCCACCAGGGTTTGCTTCCTCGACCTGTCACCTCCGTACATAGCCCGTAACTGTGGCATAGTCACATGGCTTTCATCCACAACCATGATATAATCTTCCGGGAAATAATCGAGCAAACAAAAAGGTCGGGTTCCCGGGTTTCTCCCGTCAAAATAACGCGAATAATTTTCAATTCCAGAACAATATCCAAGTTCGCGCATCATCTCAATATCATAACTAACCCGGTCTTCCAGCCTTTTGGCTTCCAGGTTTTTACCGATATCCCTGAAGTACTGGGCCTGTTTAAACATATCGGCCTGAATTTCACCCAACGAGGATTTCATTTTCTCCTTGGAGGTTACAAAAATATTGGCCGGGTAGATTGAAATTTCATCATTTGTTTCGGTAATTTTCCCCGTTACAGGGTTAATGATATTCAACGATTCAATTTCATCGTCCCAGAGTGTAATTCTGAATAAAAAATCGGCATAGGCTGGAAAAACATCAATGATATCGCCCTTCACCCTGAAATTTCCGTGGGAAAGTTCAACTTCATTTCTGGAATATAAAGCGGCCACCAGATCAAGCAATAACGTATTCCGGGAAATCCGGTCGCCCACCTTCAGTTTGATAAGGTTGCTTGTGAAATCATCCGGATTGCCGATGCCATAAATGCATGAAACCGACGAAACGACCACTACATCCCTTCGTCCCGACAATAAAGCCGATGTTGTGCTCAGGCGAAGTTTTTCAATTTCATCATTTATCGAAAGGTCCTTTTCGATGTAAGTATTTGTTACCGGGATAAAAGCTTCGGGCTGGTAATAATCATAATAGGAAACAAAATATTCGACCGCATTATTGGGGAAAAACTGCTTAAACTCGCCATATAGTTGGGCCGCCAGGGTTTTGTTGTGACTCAACACAAGCGCGGGCCTGTTTAATTCGTTCAATACATTGGCAATGGTAAATGTTTTTCCCGATCCGGTAACACCAAGTAGAACCTGCGCCGGGTCATTCCTGTTCAACCCCTCAACAAGTTGCCTGATTGCTTGCGGCTGATCTCCTGTTGGTTTGTATTCGGATGTTAATTGAAAGTCCAAAATATTTCTCCCCTGTGATGAAGGGCAAATATATACAAATATGAGCTTGTAGAAATACAGGTGTACCACAAATTTCCTAAAATAAATTCAAACTTGTAAAATCTGATTTTCAGTCTAACTTGCCCTGTCCCTTTGCCATAGGCATTCCTTTGGAAAGTGCAGGGAACCGGTAAATCATTACTAATCACGGAAATTTGTCGTACACCCGGTTACTTAATTTTAAAAAAGCAGGAAATCGGATAGTGATCGGAGTAAGCAACTTTCTGAATTTCGAAATGATATGGTTCCAACCGGTCGCTATGAAGTAAGTAATCAATCCTTAAAAATGGCAGGTTACCTGCATAGGTTGATCCCACACCATGCCCGATTTCAAGGAAGGTATCATTCAGGTTTTTGCAAATGGTCCGGTAGGCAAATGAAGCGGGTGTATCATTAAAATCGCCACAAACAATAACCGGATAGGGTGATTTTTCAATATAACCAGCAATTACACTTGCCTGGTTCGATCTTTTGATAAAGGCATTTTTCAATTTTGAAAGGATAATCCTTGAACCGGATCCTGAGTATGTCCCGGGATCTAAATATTCCGACACAAACTGGTAATCGTGCTTCGAAAACCGCACCGATTCAAGGTGAAGATTAAATATCCTGATGGTATCACTCCGGAAAAGAATATCGGTATAAATCCCCGAATTCGCATGGGCGCCTTCAAAATGAATTTCTCCTGTATTAACAATGGGATAGTGGCTGAAAGTTGCAATACCAAAATTCTTATTATTACCCCTTGAAAGCACGTAATCGATGTGGTGGTATTTTGCTTTTTGTGCATCAACAAATGGCTCTACCGTCGGAAAGGATTTTTCATTTCCATGAAAGAATTCCTGGAAGCAAACGATATCGGCATCCTCATTTTCTATCAGGCTAAATATGGAATTCCTGGTGAAGTAATTTTGATTTCCAGTCCATTTGTACTGATCAAACAGCCTAACATTATAACTTAATACCTTTAAGGCATCGTCATAGGCCCCCACAGGCTTTTCGCCATTGAAGGCCACAGACCTGAAAAACATATTCCAACCGAACAACAGTGTAATTGCCGAGAATAAAAAAAAATATTTCCACCTGAATATCCAAATAATAATAAAAAGGCAGTTGATGATAAACAGAACCGGAAAAATTAAACCCATAAGTGAAGGCAGCCAATTCCTTGTAGGATCTGTTATTGGCGCAAAATAGGAGATAATTAAAGCAATGATCACCAAAATATTAAGCAGCAACAATAGTTTATTCAACCATGATTTTTTGGAAGTCATATGCTTGTGGTTGTTTTCAAAAATTCCACTAATTTCTTTTGCTGGATTTAAAAAGTAACTCTTTTTCTTCGCGGGTCAAACTGTTATACCCTGACTTTGAGATTTTATCAAGAATTTTATCAATCCGTTCCTGATAATGCTTTTTTTGAAAATTGTAATCATCATCAGAGAGGGGTCTTCCATTGTTTGAACCTGGAGGAAAATCCCCTGTATTTTTAGCTTTTGTAAAATATTTAAAAAATCTACGCAGATTCATACTTGCAAAATTAACGGTAAAATCCGTACCCTGTTTCATCATTTTAATATAAAGAAAGCCCCAGAGTGCGCCACCCAGATGGGCAATATGCCCACCGGCATTTCCCCTTGATATACTCAACACATCAATAGCAATAATTGCAAGGGCAAGATATTTTAACTTGACCTTCCCGAACAAGACCAGAACAACAGAATATTCGGGAACATAAGTTGCAACGGCAATCAGGATGGCTAAAACAGATGCTGACGCCCCAAGCGCCACCGAATAGGACAATGTATTGCTAAATACCGGGAAGATATTAAAAGCGGCTATATAAAATATTGCACCTGCCAGTCCACCAAAAATGTAAGTATTAAGTAGTTTTTTTTCACTCAAGTACTCCATAAATATGCGTCCGCCAAAATAAAGCACAAACATGTTAAAGAAGATATGAAAGAAGCCTTCGTGCAGGAACATATAGGTAAATAGGGTCCAGGGGCGGTAAAACAACGATTGGAGGCTGGCAGGAACAGCAAAATAGTATGTTACGATGGATATACCCCCCATACTGTCGGGCTGGTTATTTACCTGAAGTAGCCAAAGAAAAAGGTTAACAATGTTAACAAGCAGAAACACGGCTACATTAATAATGATCAATCTTCCAAGAATCGTCTTTTTCCTGAAAAACTGCTTTACTTCTTCCAATGGGTTCTGATAACTATACATAGATCAATAAATGCCTTTTCGTTTCCAATATTTGATAAGAAAAAAACCGAATATCATACCACCCAGGTGGGCAAAATGTGCAACATTGCTGTCGGAGTTGGTAAAACCGAGGTAAAGTTCCACCAGGCCATAAAAAAGCACAAACCATTTGGCCTTGATCGGGAACATAAAATAGATATAAAGGAGCGTGTTAGGGAAGAGCATCCCGAATGCCAGTAATATTCCAAACACTGCACCCGATGCCCCGATAACATTTGGCCTGTTTAATACATACGATTTGTAGTCGATAACAAAGCCCCTGGCTGCTTCGATCGCTGCTGTATTGTCAGGGTTTAACCTGAGGTGGAACAGATTATTTGAAAATTCCTTGAATTGCAGGTAAATCTCACCGGAATACGGCGAAAGGCTGTTTGCCAGGGAATTATGCAGTGCTTTTAAATTTCCGTAAGAAGGGTCTATTATGATACCATCCAGAGCTTTCACCAGCGGGTTGAATTCGAAGTAAAAAATAATATAATGTATCACTGCTGCACCTATGCCTGTAACGAGGTAGTAGATCAGAAACCGCTTCCCCCCCCAAACATTTTCCAGAACATAACCAAACATCCACAGCGCAAACATGTTAAAGAAAACATGAGACAAGCCTCCGTGCATAAACATATAGGTAATAAACTGGTATGGGCTGAACTTACTGGCAGCAAAATAGTGCAATCCCAAATAATCAGCCAGGTCGAACCCGAATGCATTTTGCAGCGCTACCGTTGCCAGAAACATCAAACCATTAATTATCAATAGGTTTTTTACAACAGGTGGTAACATTCTGAATCCTGTAGGTCGGTATTGTTGATAGCTCATTTTAAAATCTTTGTCTTTCTAAACGATGGTTGTGAAAAATTGTTTTTATTGTTTCCCGGCAAACCTGATATCCAACTCCTGAAGGGTGATGATGGTAATGATCGATTCGCCATCCACACCATACTCCGGCACTTTACATGCAAAGAGCTCTTCAATAATGGCTTTCATTTCGTCAATATGCAACATCTTCCCAGGCTTTATGGACAGGTTCCTTGCCATTGAGCGGGCTAAATTAAGGTTTTTATCCACATTAAAATCCATCAGGTTCGATTTATAGCTGTCGAGTATTCGCTCAATCAGTTCCCCAATGTTCACAGCCTTTAGATCTGCAGGTGTTCCGGTAATATGGTAAATAAACTTTCGTGTGCTGTCGGGCTTTATGCTAAAACCAACCAACTTCAATTCCTCCACAATTTCGGTTAGGAGTTCTGCATCAGCCGGTGACAGACTCAATTTAACTGGAAACAACTCTTGCTGGGAGTGCGAATGGCGCTTCCCCAACAGTTCAAAATACCTTTCAAATAATATGCGTTCGTGGGCTTTTTGTTGATCAATAACCATTAACCCGGATTTTACCTGTGATAAAATATACCTTCTGTGTAACTGAAAAAGATTTTCCGGAACCAACACATCTTCTAAAAAATCCGCTTCAATTTGCTGAGAAGATGGACCTGGTTCGATTCCGGTGGATCGTATTTTATCCCCATGTGATACTTGTTCATCCGAATATAATCTATCCCAGTGCTGCCGGTTGTCTTCCTCACGTTGAGACGCCACTTTACCGTTATTTTCAAATGGATTGTAATCAGGGTTCATCCTTATTTGTGGCTGTTTTACATATTGTCCCTTAGGTATAGGCTTGAAATCAAAAGTTGTTTCCACATTAAAATCGATGGATGGTGTAACACTGAACTTACCCAGGGCAGCTTTTATGGCAGACCTGAGAATGCTGTAAACCAGTTTTTCATCCTGAAACTTAATTTCGGTTTTTGTAGGATGGATGTTGATATCGATCTCTCCGGGGTCAATGTCGAACATCAGGAAATAGGATGGATAGGCCTTATCCGGGATCAGCTCTTCGAAGGCACTTATCAGGGCATGGTTCAGGTATGGGTGCTTGATGTACCTGTTGTTTACGTAAAAGTATTGTTCACCCCTGGTCTTTTTTGCAAATTCGGGTTTGCCCACAAATCCTGTAATGGAAAGTAAATCCATTTTCTGTTCCACCGGAAGCAACCTGGAGTTGAAATTGGTACCAAATACAGCCACTATACGTCTCTTTAGATTAGAGGCCTTAAGTTGAAACACCGGTTTGCGATCGTTGAACATATTAAAATCTATTCCGGGATTGGCAAGTGCCACACGCTGAAATTCCTCAATGATATGACGCAGCTCCACAGTAAATGACTTCAGGAATTTACGCCTGGCAGGGACATTGTAAAATAGGTTTTTCACCATGATGGTCGTTCCCTGTGCACATTCACAAAAATCCTGGCTTTTCACTTCCGACCCTTCGATAACAATACACGTTCCGATGTCCTGATCAGAAAGTCGTGTTTTTATTTCAACCTGTGCGATGGCAGCAATGGAAGCAAGGGCTTCACCCCTGAAGCCCATGGTCCGGATTTGGAAGAGATCGTCAACTTTGGAGATTTTGGAAGTAGCATGCCGCTCAAATGCAAGCCGTGCATCGGTTTCTGACATCCCACAACCATTATCGGTAACCTGGATCAATGCTTTCCCGGCATCTTTAACTATCAGGTCAACCTGGGTTGCGCCTGAATCCAATGCGTTTTCAAGCAATTCCTTAACTGCAGAGGCCGGCCGCTGAATAACTTCACCGGCCGCAATCTGGTTGGCAACCGAATCGGGAAGTAAATGGACTATATCGGGCATTCCTGATTTCCTTCTATTAAAGCTTTTAATGAAACATCAACTTTCGATTACACAAAAAACAGGAAATACAACAGGATAGCAATTATTATCAGGTAAACCAACAAGTTTATCCTTTTTGATTTCTCCCGGTTTTTACGGTCAATCCTGTGCCAGCGGCGGTCAATTTCACTCTTCAGAAATGCCGTATCGCCTTTACCGGCATTTTCAAGTTCTTTGCGCCGCTTTTCGATGCGCTCCTTCTCCTCATCGTAATACCTGGGCTTGTAATCAAATTGTTTGGGCTTTGGTCGTTTGAAAAATACAATTTGCATATGATGATATTTTGGGGCAAATTTACAACTTATCTCTCTTTTATCAGCATAAACAATCATTGTTGTCCGATAAAATATAAAATAAACAAATTGCGTGTTAAATTCTTCTCCGCCAGTGTTCAACTGAATTAGGCCCTTAAAAAGTCATTAATGATAACATGCTAACGATGCTTGTTTTTCCAGAATTCATCATTTTTTTGTCATCCGTTAATTTCTTTCATCGAATTAAACT
>JABMQA010001092.1 GCA_013203545.1 Bacteroidota bacterium | reverse complement strand
GCTTAGTGTAACATCACAGTTGTTGGTTACAATACAGAAGTATTCACCTGTGTCATCAAAGTTGGCATCGGTGATTTGGAGCTGGTGATCATTGGCACCATCGATCATTTCTCCGTCTTTGTACCATTGCAGCCAGGGCGGTTGTGTGCTGGTAACATCTACCCATAATGTGGTATTGTCTCCAAGGAGTACAATTTCATCACCGGATTGGTCAACCACTTCAGGGAGGAAATCTATGAATATCATTACCGAACCGGTCATTATTTTTTGACAGCCGGTGGTGGTATTTATCCCTTTCAGGGTGTAGTGTCCCTGGACCGTGGTGGTTGCCCAGATAGGGATGGTCTCACCGGTTCCGGCAAACACTTCTCCACCGGGATTGGGCACGCCATTAACCTGCAAATGATAATCTACTCCCACCTGTGAATCCAGCAACCAGCAGATAATCGTATCATTTCCATAACAAAAATGCGTGCTGTCCTGACTAAGACCGTAAGCTTCGGGAAGAACATTTACCGTTACACTGGCATCGCTGGTTTCCACACAACCATTGGCATCAGTAACAGTAAGCGTATAAAATGTGGTACTAAATGGTGACGCAGTCGGGTTGGCAATGTTGGGATTACTCAAACCCGTGGCTGGACTCCACTCGTAGGTATAATCGGGTTCGCCACCCCAGGTTGATCCGTTGAGTGAGGTTGAGAAACCATAGCAAATCTCTTTATCATTGCCGGCAGAAGCATTGAGCTGTGGATATTGTTGGACAAAAATATCGCTTTCTCCTTCACAGCCAATGGCATCGGTAATGATGACTTTGTAAACAGTTGGCTCTGTGGGACTGGCCAGCGGGTTTTGGATATTGGGATCGCTGAGCCCCTCAACCGGGAACCAACTGTATGTGTATGGACCCTGTCCGGCAGAAACCTGTGGGTCGAGCATGACCGATTCGTACTGACAGAACCATGCCTCAGCGTCCAGGTCGATATCAAGTGGAGTACAAACTGTGATGGTTCGGGAACTTCCTTCGTTTGTAACGCAATGGTAATATCCTCTTTCTGCAGCAGTAATGGATGTAAAATCAAGGTGGTAGGTGGTAGCTCCGCCAATAAGTATGTCATTTTTATACCACTGAAAACCTGTAGTACCAATCATAGCCTGAAATTCCGATGGGGTATTTATTTCGCTGGCTTCCATCAGATAAATATCCTGATCGGACGAACCCTGCCATCTGCATTCATCTATTTCCCAGGTTCCGTAATTATAAACATGGCCAAAAATATTGGCGTAAAGATCATAATTATAAGATGGCCTGTTAATAATCGAACCATCGTTGGTAAAATTACCCTCAAATACAACTGTGGGATGAACGGAATAATCATCGTTTTGCAGGAGACCATCAAGCACACAATCAACATAAGTATTTACCCTGGTATCGATTGAACCGCTTATGAAAACACTGTTGAATGTTGATCCACTCAACCATGCATCATTTGAGCCATTAATAGTAGAAAAATCATCACCAAAAACCATGGCATCCGATATGGAACTGTTGTCGAGATCGAGAATACCTGCATCCGGAATGTAGAGGTTTTGGCCGTTAAGATCAACATCGGTGTTCAGCAGGTACAAATAATCAGTAATTGATACATCACCACCTAAAGCGCTAACCGTTATATCTGCAACTTCAAAAGGCATGGCATTTAATGATTGAATATAATGCATGTCATCACCATCAAAAACCAGTTTGTCCGAAATCCATTCACCATTGTTGATAACTATATCCTGGATGTAAAAATATATTCCATAATTGTCCGCGTCAAGAATATGGCCGTTGTTGATAAAATTGCCGGTAGTAGTGATAAAAGTATAAGCATTATACCCGTTACTGTGGATAATGCTGTCAGTAAGGGTAACATTGTTAAATACATTATCATTACCACCCATCCTTATTTTTCCTTCAATGGAAATATCATCGAGGATAATATTATGGCCAGACCCGTTCCCTTCAACGATAAGTTTATTTCCGTTGCCCGTGATATTCATTTCAATGATTGAACCGCCGGATGTATACAAATTACCTGCCTCTAAACTCAACACATCCAAATCGAAGGAAACATCGCAAGCCTCCAACAAAACATCATCGTCCGCCAGAACTATTCCGCCTGTTTTCGTTGACTCAATATCTGTTTCGGTTATAGGAAACACCGGACTGTAAAAGTGCTGATCGCTGGCACCGGTAAAGATAATTTTGTAACAATTAGTTTTACCGTTGTTATAAAAATTCCCGTCAACCCGCAGATCAATACGGTAGGAATTTACATTTGAAATCACCCCGTTGTTTATAAAATCCCCATCCACCAGCAATTGGGGGGGCTGATAATAAGATGAATAATTCAACAGAGTATCGGTGATGGTAACATTGGAAAAATGATTCTCGGGACCATAAAGGGTGCATGTGCCTTTCAGTTCGGTATTGCTCAAATGCATATTTAATAAAATGGGGTATCCGATCATTACCCGTTGGTTAACACGTTGATAATATGAGTCTAAAAAGTATTTCTTTAAGGTTATTGCTGATGGATTCGACTTTGAAACTACAATACCAGGAAAAATGATGTACATTTAT
>JABMQA010001091.1 GCA_013203545.1 Bacteroidota bacterium | reverse complement strand
CCCTGGTTATGCCAGGGCTGAATCACAAATTGTGCATTGGTTGGGTCACTTGCCCATCCCCATCTGGAAAATTCGAAATCGATCTCACGATAAAAATCGTTCGGGTTTGAAGCATTAGGCGAGATGTCGTCCCAGGTAAAGAATCCAAAAACTGTTTTAGGATCGAGGATGTCGGGATTGCTGTTGTAAACAAATGAATACCTGCCATACCCAAAAGAGGTATCGGCGATGAGTTCTGCACAATACCATGAACTATCCCGGTAATCAATTTTCATGTGCAACTGATTGGAATCATCCACCCAAATATTTTGTATTGAAGCCGAAAACAGGTTCCCCCCGGGGCCCATGGTATTCGTTCCGAGCGATTCTTTCACAACCCAGCCAAAATCGCTATTTGGCCAGTTAAGATGTCTGGACCCGTGGGGCCTTGCAACAATATCGTAGGGTAAAACAAAAAGAGAATCCGGAAGATCACCTCCACCAATAAAGGGTGGGTCGGGCATTGAAATTGGACAGAGGCAAACAAAAAATCGTGTGCAATACTCATCAATCCCACCTGTAATAAACTGAAGTGAAAAAGTGCCATCGGCTGCAATCGAAGTGAGTGGATTAATGGTAGATGGTTTCGGTCCCCACCAGCCGCCGGCTTCCTGGACAAAAATGTAACAGGCTACATGATAATCCGCGATGTTTGCTACGTCCGTTTTTCCATAAAGTAAACCTGCCTCACCATAATCGGGATATTGGGTGATTTCGATGGTCTGGCTGTGTAGTGCCAGCTGTGAAATTATAAGTATGGTCAATCCCGGAATCCTGAAAGCTTGCATGATTTGCTTTTATCTGAAAGTTAATTAAACAATATGAAAACGATTACTGATTGTCAGGAACAGGGACGCCATCCCCTCGTGCCTCTGCCAAAGGCATCCCTGTGGGAGCGGCTTGCGTCCCTTGTCATAAATCCAAATGGAAATAGCAATCCGATAATTAAAAGCCTTTTACACCAATTATTCATCCCATCAAAGGTATAAAAATAGAGGCTGTCTCAAAAATTTTTGAGACAGCCTCCTAATAAAAAATTACGTACTATTTTAAAGACCACTCTAAACTCTACCTGATCACGATTTTTTGGACCGAAGCGGATGATGTACCGGTAAGCCTGATGAAGTACACACCTTTTGGCTGATTTGTTAAATCAACCCTGGTGTTATCCTTAATTGTTGAAGAATATACCAGTCGTCCCTGCGGATCCACAATGGAAATCTCATAATTGGAATCACCATACGTTGTGATAGTAAACAAACCATTGCCAGGATTCGGGAAAATATTGAAGGAGGCAGCATCAGTTTCATTGATGGCGGTTGCACCCGCTTTCAATTCAGTGATTATCGACAGACCGTTTTCTGTAAATCTGCCATTATGCTGGGCCAGGGTTTGATCAAAAATGGCTGTCATGTCCATCTCAGTACCATTACGGTAAATTTTGAATTGCATATTTTCGTTCACACCCATACCGTCCTTCATATCCGTAGTCATATCATCACCATAAACCGCCAGCGGCATGAACGCATCAATACCATTGTACTGAGCCAGACCACGGCAATGGCCACTGGCATCAAAAGCACCCAATATGTCACCGGTTTCGAGGTTCGATCCGGCAACCGAAATAATGTGTTGCATACCTGTTGAATATACATTATTCCAGGCAGGGCAGGATACGCCGGATACTGAACTATTTTCAATCCCTGATTTAGGTGGTACAATCCCGTAGTCCAAAACACAAGCGCTGTTTACCATGGTAAGATAGGCAAATCCGGGAGTTAGTTCCTCCAGGGCTCCATTAACACCGGGAACGATACCGCCTGTGGGCCAGTAAACCTCTCCGGATTTGATGTTGAAAACAAACTCGATGGCATCACCTAACGGTGCAATCACATCTTCAACCGATGCCGGGCCTTCACCTAAAACCGGAATATAGCAAATACCCGGATCAAGAGCTACTGTTAAATCGAGTGGTGCAGTACCAACAAATTCAAAATTCACACCTGAGCTGAATTTAACTTTATAGCCCTGGTAGGTATCCCAGTCACCGATGGTATTTATATTTTGTCCGGGCCAGAATAATCCATCCTTACCCAGAAGAACAACCAAATCGTCGATAATGGGTGCAAAAAGATCCTCCAATGAGATTTTTGTATCAGGAATAACATTGCTTGAGATCCCGTTCCATCCCGCAGGATAGATAGGGCAGGCATCGCAACTGTTCCAGCATACAACAGGTAATACTGTATTTTCAGTTAACTCAAGGAAACGGTTGGTAAAGCCGCCATTTGTTACGGTACATGGATCCCCTTCAGCAAATTCTTCGAAAACATCCCAGCCATCCAGGGTAAACTTATACTCATAAGTGCCTTCGGCCAACGGAAGGGTAATTTCATAAACACCATCCATATCAACATCAGTGAGTACGTTACAGCCTCCACACCAACCATTGAAGGTTCCATTAATGTTTACATTGGTGAAACCACCAGGATATTGATTCATATCAACCTGGAAGGTTACATCATAAATTTCCGGAAGTACTCCGCAGGGATCGCAGCTATTCCAGCATACATCAGGCAGTACAGTGTTATCGTTTACCTCAAGGAAGCGGTTGGTGAAACCATAATTGGTAACGGTACAGGACTCTCCACCGGCAAAACTTTCCTGCACGGCCCAATTGTCGATGGTGAATTTATATTCATAGGATCCTTCAGTAAGAGGCAATGTTAATGAATAGATTCCATCCATATCCGGGTCGCTTAATACGTTACAATCACCACACCATCCGTTCAGGGTACCACTCACATATACATTGGTAAATGGTGACGGGTATTGGCTCATATCAACGTTAAAAGTTACGTCATAGATCTCTGGAATATACTCACATGTGTTACAACTGTTCCAGCAAACAGCAGTTAACTCTTCAGCTCCGCTAACTTCAAGTGCTCTGTTGGTAAAGCCACCGTTGGTCACAGTACACGGCTCACCTCCCTGGAACTCTTCCTGAACGGCCCAGTTATCCAGGGTGAATTTATATTCGTAGGATCCATCTTCCAGTTCTATTGAAGCCTCATACACATCATCCATATCCGGATCCAT
>JABMQA010001090.1 GCA_013203545.1 Bacteroidota bacterium | reverse complement strand
ATTGCTGCTCATACACCCAGCGGTTTTCAGAAATATATGCATTCACGAAACCTGAAAAACTGCTTACCGTAAGCGAATAATCAAGGCTGCCGGTTAAAAATTTCAGGTAGAAATTTTTGGTATTAAAGTCGTAGGTACCAAAATTATACACATCATCAATGCTGTTAACAGGATCATGCACCCTGATGGCGCTGTGACCGAATGTAGCATAAAGCGGCTTGCCGGGGCCACAGGTCAGGATAGATATCCTGGCATCGTCGGACAGGGTTTTTGAAAAAATCGCCGGTGACCATAAAAGGAAAATGGAAAGCAGAAAATGGATATGGTTTCCGGGAAATGATTTCAGCAGCGTTAACAGTGCCGGCAGCAATCCCAATCCTGAAATGGTAATCAAACCGTTGAATCCTGTGGGCTTTATAATTCCCTGAAAGTCTGTTAAGTTCCTATGAACCCTCTCGTCTGACAATGGCATAAAATTCGTTTTCGATGGGCAGGTACCCCATTTCGTAGCAAAAGTAATAAACCTTACCGGTTTTTGTGGTGTAGGTATGGGTAAGAAAATCGAAATTAAATCCCTTTTTCATGAGCATATCTTTGTGAACGGTATGCTTGTCGTTGGGTACAAATTCGTCGAGAATCCGCCTGTTTTTATGGAGTATCCCGTCAACTTTACGCATGAAATTGGTGACCTTACGTTTGCTTTTATTGTTGTAGGCATTTCTGCACTGGTCGGAACAGAACTTCTTATCGATCCTGCCAACGATTTTTTCATCACATTCGAGACAAGTTTTTTGCATGGAATTAAAGTTTAATCGGTTTAAAAAGAAACTTGCTTTGATTATTTTTTGCCATCAAATATAGCATTTTCCAACAAATAGGCGCAATTGATTGTAGGGATTCATTTCAGCAATTTGTTGGTGTCCCGAAGCCTTTTCGACATTTTTTCCAGCAAACGATAAGCAAGTGATGGGTCTTGCTGTATGGTTTTATAAAAATTCTTTTTATCGATGGTCATTACTTTGGCCTCACCAATGGAGCGGACAGTGCAGGAGCGGACATCCTTTTCAAAAAGTCCCATTTCACCAAAAAAATCTGCCTGCCCCAACTCGGCAACTTTAATTTCCTTATCGTCTTTTTGATGGAATACACCCACTCTTCCCTCCTGTATCACAAAGAGGCAATGTCCTTCCTCACCCTGCCGGATGATAATTTCACCATCATTGTACTGCTGTCCGAGCGTGTTTTTTTTCATATTGTGTTTTTCGGTTTGTTCGTGAATAATTTTTCTACTGTGTGCCTAAGGAAATTTAAAATTAGTTTTGGATGGATAAACCTCGCAAAAATATCCTTATATGATGCGCTGCCAGTAAAGGTATCCCAAAGCACTGAACTCATTCTTCGCTGATGGGCAGCTTTTTTCTGTTCACTGATCACCATGGAAAGCATCCCTCTTTTTAGTGCAACCGATTTTTGAATGATGCCGGTGGCAAGGAAAATAAACTTTCCTACACCATTGTCCATGTCGAGTTTGTTGCACACCGGTTGGTAATACTTTTTAAATTCCCTGCCGGAGATACCATTAAAAATGGCTGTTTTTGCTGCCGCTTTTGCGGTGATGTATGCCGCTCCAATCCCGTTTTTGTACAATTTTGATGAGGATGTATCACCGATAATAATTACACGGTCATCGAATGTGGATTTTGCACCCTGTACATTGATGGAGGGATAGCACTGGCATGCCATCTGATTTTCTATATCTGTACCCTGAGGAAAGCAATCCCTGACTTGCCTGGATGCCAAAAAACCGGAAACCACCTTTTTATTAATATCAGAGCCAAGAAGCACAAGTGTAACATATTGCCCTTTTGGGATAAGAGCGCCAAATTTAATATGAGGTAAATTGAGCAGGAATACATGCATCGAATTCCCGAAGTACTTGTCAATACGCGCACCATCGAGGTAAATTTCGCCGATAAATGTTTTGGTCGTCCTTGGTGGGACGAAGGAAGAGCAAACATTTCTAAACAAATCGTAGGTCTGCTTATTTAATCCGACCGCACTTACCACCAGGTCATATTTCTTTTCGAAAGAACTTTTCGTTTTTACTAAAATGCCATCCGGCTGTCGGCTTACTTCATTTACCCGGTCGCTAATTTTATTGGCGCCCTTTTCTATACACAAATTAAGCAGGAAGTTATCGAAACTGTCGTAAATTTCCGAAACCGATCCCCGGGGGCCGAAACCCCTGAATACCGAAGCAATTCGCTGTTCCTTAAGTGGGGTTTTAATAACAGTTGTGCCCTGTTCAACATGCATGGTATATGATTCTATTCCCCGGCGGATGACATTTGAAGGCAGGATAATACCTTCGGTTGAGAGTGTTTGGATGAGCGACTCAGAGATGATGCCGCCACAATGGTTGCAACCGGCCGGCCCGGAACATGTAAAATCTTTGGCTTCGAAAATGTCGATATTAACATCAAGACCGTACCTGTCGGCAAAATCCAGGGCAAAGTACGTGAAAAAACTTCCAGATGGTCCGCCACCAACCACAGCGATATTGGCTCCGTCTTCGAGTACAAGGTTATTTAGGTCATTCCCTTTCATATAATCAATGGATTGAAAAATCTCTTTCTTTCACAAAATTATGGAAATTATTTAATGCATAACCGGAGAAAGTCAAACTAACAACACCAGATAAAAAAAGCCACAGGGTTCATTCCCTTCCATTCAAAATATGCACATCCCTTTGCGGGAAAGGAATGCGGATATCATTTTCCCTGAAAGCCCTGTCGATTTTAAATCGCAGGCTGCTCTTTATATTTTCCACCCTGAAAGTCTGCTCCGTCCAGAAATACAATTGAAAATCCAGCGATGAATCGCCGAAGTTCACAAACCTGACAAAAGGCTTTGGCGTATCGGCAATTTCAGAATGGCCATTGGCACAATCCAATAAAACTTTCTCAACCAGCGCAGTATCGGATCCATAAGCCACGCCTACATTTACCTGGAAACGGGTGCGTGATTCCATATGGCTCCAGTTGATGATGTTGTTGCTGATGAGCCTGTGGTTGGGAACAATGATTGTAAAATCATCCCGTGTCTCGATTTTTGATGTTCGCAGATTGATCTCCTCAACCTTGCCGATTGTACCATCTTCCATTTGTACCACATCCTTTAATTTCAGGTTTCCCTCGAGTAAAATTAAAATACCCGACACATAATCGTTAAATATTTGCTGCAAACCAAATCCCAGACCTACCAGGAAAGCTGCTGAACTGGCGATAAGCAGGTTGAAACGGATTCCTATCGTCTCCAATGCTATGCCGATTACGATTACCCATATGAAATATTTCAGGATCTGAAAAAGTGCATACCGTGAACCTCCCCCGGTTTCAAGTTTTTTAAATTTCCTGTTGATGATCCTCTGTATCAACCTGAATATAAACCAGGTGGTAAAAAGAATAAAAAAGAAAAGCAGCACCTGATAAACGGTCAGGGAAATACTGTCGGTTTTTATTATCGTATAATCAATAAACTCCTGGAAACTCATAATTTCGAATGTTAATTGTCAGATATTCAATTGCAGTGTTAGGGACAAAAGTAATGAAGAATATGTCAAGAATTGGATTGTATTTATTAATTTAAAATTTATGTAAAGATATATTTTTCATTCTTAGCGTCTTAGCGACTTTGCGAGAGATTTTGTGAATAATACAAGCT
>JABMQA010001089.1 GCA_013203545.1 Bacteroidota bacterium | reverse complement strand
GTAGGAAGTAGGAAGTAAGAGGTGAGAAGTGAGAAGTAGGAAGTGATCGGTAATCAGTAAGAAATAAGAACCAAACAGTGATAGTTGAGAAAAATATGGACGAGTCAGAAACCATTCGTAGCAAAGGTTTTGCGAGGCGATGCACTGAGTTTGCCGAAGGGAGTGAAGCAACGAAGCAAACTGTTCCAAGTATTGAAAAGTAATTTTGCATGACTCGCAGTCAGCAACCTGGTAAACCTGAAACCTGGTAAACCTGAAACGCAAAGCGTAGCGCGGAAAGCAAAGCGTAAAGTCACTAATCCAACCTGAAACCTGAAACCTGCATACCAACTTCGGCTCCGCTCAGTTGCCAACTTTCACAACCTGAAACTTTCACAACCTTCAAACCTGAAACCTTCAAACCTGAAACCTACCCTATTCCCGAAATTATAATTTTTTAGTATCGGAACGCCAAAAAAAGGCTTACTTTTGAATGCTAAAAACCGCATTTAGTAAATGGAAAATTTCATTGTTTCTGCACGAAAATACCGCCCGGCAACATTCGATACGGTTGTGGGCCAGAAAAATATTACAGCAACCTTAAAGAATGCCATTAAAAACCAGCAGTTGGCACAGGCATTTTTGTTTACCGGCCCAAGGGGAGTTGGGAAAACCACATGCGCAAGGATTCTGGCAAAAACGATCAACTGCATGAATCTGACCGGCGACATCGAGCCATGCAATGATTGCGAATCTTGTGTATCCTTCAACAGGAGTGCGTCATTTAATATTCACGAACTGGATGCCGCATCAAACAACTCGGTTGAGGATATCCGGAGCCTGGTCGATCAGGTCAGGATCCCCCCCCAGATTGGCAGGTATAAGGTTTATATTATTGATGAGGTTCACATGCTGTCGCAAAGCGCATTCAATGCCTTTCTGAAAACTTTGGAAGAGCCTCCTGAATATGCCAAATTTATTCTGGCTACTACCGAAAAGCATAAAATTATTCCCACAATATTGTCACGTTGCCAGATTTATGATTTTAAAAGGATTGGTGTGCCCGACATCATCAACCAGCTAAATTTTGTTTCGAGCCAGGAAAATGTTACTGCCGACCCGATGGCGCTAAATGTGATAGCCCAAAAAGCTGATGGTGCCATGAGGGATGCGCTTTCCATTTTTGATCAGCTTGTGAGTTTTACCGGAAACGAACTTTCATACGAGCGTGTAAGGGAGAATCTGAATGTGCTCGATTTCGAGTATTATTTTAAGATCACCGAATACCTGATGGAAGGAAATATACCACAGATTTTATTAACCTTGAATGAAATCCTGGAGGCTGGATTTGACGGCCAGCATTTCCTGGTAGGGTTGGGGTCACATTTACGTGATGTGCTGGTGTCGCAAAATAAAAATACCGTACAACTCCTGGAAGTCGGCGATGCAATCACTGACCAGTATTTGCAACAGGCTGAGAAATGCCCGTCTGATTTTCTTTTAAAAGCGCTTGATATCCTGCATAAAACCGATTTTACTTACAAAAGTAGCAACAACAAACGACTGCACCTTGAAGTTGCGCTTATGCAGATGGGGTCGATAACCGCCCTTCATTTACAATCCCTCAAATCTGCCCCAACGTCAGAACCGAAAAAAAAAACTGAAGTAGTTACCAGATATGAAGAGGCCAAACCGGAAAACCCCGAACCGGAAATTCGGGAACCGGTGATTCAGAAACCGGTTGAAGTCAGGGTAAGCAAACCGGTTGAAATATCAGTTGAAAAGCAAACCGTAAAAAAACCAGCTGCTTTTTCTACCAAGCACATTCCCGGTACCATTTCGATCAGGGAGGAATTATCTGAGCAGATTGAAGTAAACGATGAGGCTGAAGAATATTTTGATACCGGTTCCAGTGAGTACCTCAATGCCAAACCAATCGATTTTGGAGAGCTCTCGGATGCCTGGAAGGAATTTGCTGACGATCTGGCCGACAAACACCCAAGCCTCTATAGCACCATGACGTCCATCAAACCAGAAGTAGGGGATGATTTTGAGGTATTATTTGAGGTGAAAAATATTGTTCAGGAAAAGGAACTTGAAAATGTTAAAAATGATTTGATCGGTGCTTTGCGCGAAAAACTGGGCAATCGGTTTATGCGGTTGAAAATCAATATCAATCCTTTGATCGAGGAGATGAAACCCTATTCTCCGGAAGAAATATTTCGCCATATGGCCGGTAAAAATCCCGCTATCATCGAGCTAAAGGAGAAGTTCGACCTGGAGCCGGAATAGGAAGGGGGGAAGGAAAGATGTTGGAATATTGGAAAAAAGGAATAATGGGTATGGGTGGTGATTTGTAGAATTTTTATACGTACGATTTAAAATCTGACAGCGTATGAGCGCGATGGTTATAACGAGAAATTTATCTGCCCAAAAATAGCGAAGATGAATTGTGTAATTAAAACTACGGATTTATAATTGTGCGATGGCGATCTCTCCCCCGCATCGGGGGAGACGGAGGGGGCGAGGTGGAATGATGGAGTAGTGGAGTAGTGTGCCAAAGGCACTCCTTTGGAGGAATGGTGGAATGAAGGAATGATGGAACAATGCAACAATGTAACGAAGGCCAACCTGGTATCGTCTGACGAAGGAAGACATACCAGCGTTGAATTTGGAAGAAGGTTGCAGTAGTAAGGTATTTTTGTTCTTAATCCCTTATAAGTTTTCAGCAAAATGCCGTTGAATGATGAAACGTTAAAATGGCAAAATTGGCTCTTGCGGATAACATCCCTAACCATACAAATTCAATAACAAACAGTACTGATCCATACACAAAACAAATTTCTATTTCCCCGCTGCCCAAACCGGAAATTCGCCCACCTGGATATTAAAAAAATAGGTCCCCAATAGCATGGTCATCACGGTGATGACAACTGCACCAATGATATTCAGTATCAATCCGGTCCTGGCCATTTGCGCTACCGTAATCCTGTTTGTGCCAAATACAATGGCATTGGGTGGCGTGGCCACCGGAAGCATAAATGCCATGGATCCCGAAAGGGTGGCAGGTAGCATTAACAACAATGGGTTTATTTCTGAAGTCACTGCTATGCCGGCAAGGATAGGAAGGATCATTTCAGTTGTGGCCGTATTGGAGGTAAGTTCTGTAAGAAAGGTCATCATGATGGCAATGAAAAATATAACAATAATAATGTTATAATCGGCCACCCAACCCATTTGTTCGCCGAACCATGTGGAAAGGCCCGATTCTTTAAATCCTGAAGCAAGTGCAAAACCGCCACCGAAAAGTAAAACAATATTCCATGGTAGTTTTTTGGTGGTTTCCCAGTCCATGATCCGCCCCATATCATTCATCTTTGAAGGGATTATGTATAGTAGTATTGCCATAAAAATTGCAATATTTCCATCATTCACCAGGTTACTGTTGGGTATCAGGTTCGACCATCCATATACTGTAAAGGTACCGAAACTCAAATCTGATCTGAAAAGCCAGAGCAGGGCAACCATAATGAAAATTACAAATACCACCCGCTGTTCATAAGTCATTGGGCCCAGATCTGATAGTTGTTTCCTGAAGGTATGCTTGTCGATACGGGTCCAGCTGTTTCGGGCAGGTTTAAAACGAAAATAGAGGTATGCCCAGGTTATGGTAAAAAATGTGGCACTTATGGGCAGGGCAAAAATAAACCATGTGGCAAATGATATTTCAGGGGCATCAGGGAAGTAGATATGAAAAATCCGGGCAAACGAAAGGTTCGGAGGTGTGCCAACCAGGGTTGCAATTCCGCCGATGGAAGCACTATAAGCCACACCCAGTAATAAGCCTATGGTATAATTTGAAATATTTTTTTCGCCAACCGTTTCCTCCAGTTTACCGATAATCGACAACAGGATAGGTATCATCATCATGGTGGTGGCAGTATTGGAAATCCACATCGAAAGAAAGGCTGTGGCTATCATAAACCCCAATAATATCCGGCCCGGACTGACTCCGGTAAAAATGAGTATTTTCAGTGCGATGCGTTTGTGCAGGTTCCATTTTTGCATCGCAAGAGCTATGATAAAGCCTCCAATAAACAAAAAAATGACATGGTTAAAATAGGTAGATGATACATCCCTGCCATCCATTATACCAAGGAATGGGAATAAGGCCACTGGAATTAGTGATGTGATGGCCAGCGGCACAGCCTCTGTAATCCACCAAACAGCCATCAGAAACGCCACTGCCAGCGTATTGGTTACGGCAGGCTCGCCAGGCTTAAGATCAGCAAACAGGATTATTGATAGTGAAATAAGTGGTGTGATAATGAAACTGAAAATCAATTTAAATTTCATCCGATTCTGGCTTTTGAATGGTATTACCTTTTTTTAGCAGGCGAATATAGCAAAATCATTTCGACCTGCTGGATTTATCACAGAATTTGCACAGGATTATCATCCAAATATGTTTAATTTTGCCGCAAATTTTTAAATCGGTTATTATTTCTACTTTACTAAAATAAAAGGATAAATTTTTGTTGTTTAAATAATTCATTATCACTATATTTG
>JABMQA010000096.1 GCA_013203545.1 Bacteroidota bacterium | reverse complement strand
ACTACAAGTCCCGTGGCCATATGATCAACCACTTCCCTGAAAATCTCCATATTTTGATGATTATCCATTTACATTCAGCTTTGAGTTAAACAAATTCAACAATCAACAGTTCAATAGATGCACCTATTCATATTTTTTTTAAGTAATTAAATGATGGATTAATTTCAGTAGTTTTTCTTTACCAATAGGTTTTGATATGTAATCGTTGCATCCGGCATGCAAGGCCTTTACGCGGTCTCCTGCAAACGCAAAAGCCGTTTGTGCAATGATAACCACCTCTTTATTAAACTTCCTGATACGTTGTGTGGCCTCATATCCATCCATTCCCGGCATTTTAATATCCATAAGGATGATATCCAAATTCGGATTGGACTTACACTGATCGATGGCATCCAATCCATTTGATACAAATATTACATCTGCAGAAATCCTTGCCAGTATCTCGCTTAAAAATTCCCTGCTATCAGCATCGTCCTCCACCACCAAAACTTTGATGCGCTTCGGCAGACTGAAATCAACAACTTTATCAGTAACGATGGTTTGAACATCTTTCTGAGAGGCAATCGGATTATAAGGCAGGGAAAAATAAAATGCAGTGCCTTTCCCCTGCCCGGATTCAACCCAAATCCTGCCTCCCAGCATTTCAACATAAGCTTTCGAAATGGATAAACCAAGACCGCTGCCTTCATATGATTTTGTAAGGTAGTTATCGGCCTGGGCAAACCGTTCGAAAATCATATCAAATTTTTCGGGAGGGATGCCAATTCCGGTATCTTTAACGTAAAACTCCAGTTCGACTGGTTCGACAGGCTCACCAGCCTTATCAGGATTACCAGGCAAAGTGTTATTGGTTTGTTTTAAAGTATATGCGAATTCAATGGATCCTTTGTTTGTGTATTTGATGGCATTTTTAACCAGGTTGGTCAGGACAGCAAACAATTTTTCGCTGTCGGTGTGGATAATTGCATTCGTGTCGGGCAGGCCATTTTTATAGGACAATTGCAATTCCTTTTTATTGGCTTCAGGTTTGAAGAAGGAAAAAAGTGTCTCCATCTGCTCGTTGATACCTGTGTCCGCCATAACAACTTCCATCTGACCCGACTCGATTTTAGAAATATCGATCAGGTCGTTGATGGTATTGAGCATACGCTGCCCACTATTTTCGATTACCCGGATATATTTCTGTTGCTCCTCACCGGTCAGGTCAGGTTCTTTGAGCAGGTCGGCAAAACCAAGGATACCATTCATGGGTGTTCGGATCTCGTGGCTCATATTTGCCAGGAAGGCTGACTTAAGACGGTCGGATTCTTCGGCACGGTCCCTGGCACTTACGAGTTCGTCCTCGGCTTTCCTCCTGTCGGTAACGTCAAAAATATAACCCTCGAGATGCATAAGCTGCCCATCGTCATCAAAAATACCCCGGCCTCTTTCCCACACCCATATCCATTCGCCTGTTGCTTTTTTAATCCTATACTCCATCTCAACGGGTTCGCGCCGGTTTAGTTTAGCCTGCCAGGTATCCCATAAAAAGTCCCGCACATCAGCATCGACCAGGTTGTTAAAAGAAAGCATTTTGTTGTTTAAAAGATCCTCAGGTTTGTACCCGGTCAATCCCAAACAACCCTCGCTTACAAATAGCATGGTCCAATCCTTGTCGTTTTTGCATCGGTAAACCATTCCGCCTAAATTCTGTAATAGTGTATAGTACCTCAGTTCCCGCTCCTTTAGGCTCTTCTCTGCTTGTTTTCGCTCGGTAATGTCACGGGCTGTACCTTGCAAACCAATCAGTTTCCCACTTTCAATGAGTGGCTTCCCTATGATCTCCACTGGAAATTCTTCTCCGTTTTTTCTAAGGAAATGGTTTTCAATAACCACAAAATCAAATGTTTTATAACTTTTTATCACCTTGAGTGCCAGTCTTGCCATCTTTATAAACTCGGTAATCCGTACATGTTTCGACAAAGGTGTTCCAATCCATTCTTCAGGATGAAAACCAGTCATTGGGTAAAGTGCCGGGCTAAGATAGGTAAATCGTAATCGCAGGTCTGATTGCCATATGCAATCGACAGAAGTTTCAGCCAGTGACCTGAATTTATTTTCACTTATCCTGATAACCTCCTCTGCCTGTTTTCGTTCGGTGATATTTCGCTGCACTCCCCAAATTCTGTACAGGTATCCCTCATGAACTTCACCATGATAACTCTCTTCGAGGTATAGCGGTTTTCCGTATTTGTCGATATCCAGTGTTTCCACACCTGAGATATGGTAATTCTTTTCACGCAAAACAAGCTCTGCCCTTTTGCCATAGTCGGGGGCGAAATCTGTTGCCGGCTTGCCGATCATTTCTTCCGAACTGAGCCCATACATCTTTGAAAGCGCATCGTTGACCTCAGCAACAACCGCATGCTTATTCAGATGCTTAATAATTTTCTCAGCCGGGAGATCAACAGGAACCGGTGGCACAATGTCGATCCGGTAAATCCCTTCGCTGCTGTGGCTGATGAAGCTTTTGTAACGTTCAAGATTTTCCAGAAGCTTTTGCCTGATTTTTCTTTATAGTTAAATAAGGATATACAATCCTTGCCAATAATCCTGCTTCTTGTCCCCTTACTCCCCAATCCCATACACCACGATTTTGTAAAGTTAAACTGCCAAGATT
>JABMQA010001088.1 GCA_013203545.1 Bacteroidota bacterium | reverse complement strand
TCGCGGGACAGCACCGGTATCAGCGACCAGCCTTCGGGCAGGTCAACCGCCTGGTCGGTTTCGTCATATCCTCTGAGCTCTATGGAGCAATCATTCGTTACTTTAATAACATATCCACTGTGGGTATCCCAGTTTACAAGTGAATTCAATCCAACGCCGGGCCAGTAAAGTCCAAACTGGTTGTACATGATAACCAGTTCGCTTTCTATTGGCACACATATCTGGTCGACTTCCGCAACCAACGGATTGATGTAGCTGGAAATGCCGCTCCAACCCTCGGGAATGCAAATGGTGTGTACGGGTATTCTGTTGCCGTGGGTAACGCCCTGGTAGCCGCCGTTGGGGAAGGGTTGGGCAGATATCAGGCTGACATTAACTGTTGTGATAATAATACCTAAAACCCTACTTATTACTTTACTCTTTTTCATTTCTTATTCCATTTACGAATGATTTACTAATTTTTTTGCTGATCAATGCCAGGGTCGACTAATCATAACGACAGCTTGCAGAAATAATCAGATAAGCCTTACCATTTCGATTTTCGTATCGTATATTAAAAATAAAATCTTTCCTTTCCGATTTATCAAAACCAGCACCTAAAGCGAGTTTTAAAAAATATGCTTCTACAAATATCCTTAAAACCCTATCCATTACTGCCACAAAATCTTTCTTGTTTTTCCTGGACATGCCTCCTGATTTTCCAAGATCCGCTTCCCAATCTAGTTTAAGATCCATAATCTTATCTAATCCACCAATTTTAGAATTGTCAGTAATAATGATGCGGCTGTTTTTCCCAAAAATATTCTCAAGAGTAATCTTGTTACCTTCTTCAGAGGACACAATCCTTCCTCCGTCACCCATATGCTCCACATTCCTCTGAAAATTTAAGGAAGTGTTAGGGTGTCGAACATCGATCAAAGGGTTGGTTTGGGCAAGTATTGATATGGAATTTCCTGAAACAATTGGATAGGAAACGGTGTAGTGCCAATCCCTAAATTGATCAAATGCTGAAACCCCCACAGCAGTATTTGCAATAATAACGCCTTCCAATGAATTGTTAGAAGATATAGCTGTTAACATTCTGAAATTCAATCCTGAACTGTTTTCTCCCGATGGGTTACCAGGGTATGATACAGGCCAAACATGGTATTGCTGCCACCAATCAGTTCCAGCCAAAACCTGATATTCACGCCACCAATCACGCCCACCCCAAACCTGATATTCATGTTCCCAATCATGCCTACCCCAAACCTGGTATTCATGCCACCAATCACGCCCTTGCCAACGATCCAAACTACCTGTTCCTGTTCCAAAGCCATCTCCTTGTGAATTAGCTGAAGGATTGAGTAATGCGCCAGTAGTCTGGTCATAGAATTGGCCGGATCCTGAACCATAATAATCGACCTCCGAATCCCAATCATTGCTTTTAAAGGAAAACTGATCGTTCATCCATGTACCACCTAAATCAGGTATGCCAAATGCATCGAATGATGCAGAAGCAACCTCCTCCTGATCAAGGTTGGATTGCATTGTAGTTGAGGAATAATTTGTCAATTGTAGCCTACACAACCGATGTTCTGTTCCAAAATGATAAAACCCTGTTTCATCCCCCATATCTATGCTGATGTCAGGGCAGTATGAAGTGTTTAACACTCCCAGGTCATCATATTCCTCCAGCATATCCAAACCATCCGACTGGAAAAAGGTGAGGTTTCCATTTACCTCCTTTGCTATTTGCCTTGAAAAATGGCTATCATGTGGAAAATCTCCCTGACGATAAAAGGACAAAGTATGATATGCTAGCTCATATGAATCCAAAATACCATCACCATCTACATCAACACTGGTGGAATAGTGATATTCAATTTCATTTCCCGTAGGCAAAACCACATTTGTCAATTGGTTTTCTGAATTATATCCATAGTTTGAAATTAGATCACCATCAACCTTTGATGTCCGGTTCCCATTGTTGTCGTTATTAAACATAAGATTACCTGCACTCATCAGGTTACCATCCGGATCATAGCTGTAATTCTCGGACACACCATTTTCGGTTTTGGAGGCCCTTCTTCCGGCAGGAGTGTAAGTATAAGCAGTGACGACACCTGAGGGTAAATATGACTCCTCAATAAGCCGGCTACAGGCATCGTAGCTGTAAGTGATCATGCTTGCATCCTCATGCACCTCAAGGATCTTGTTTCCCACCGGGTCGTATTCATAGTTAAAGGATTGGTAAATCCCCCCACCCTCTTCGTGAATCACATCCAGTGAAAAGCAATCGTTCTCCGGGTCTTCATCAAGTTCGAAGAATGTACATGCCGTCAATTCATACAATCCGGGAGTGCTTAAATCGGCGGTTTGGGTAAAGATATAGTCCATTGGTACCCCCGGGAAAACAGTTTCTTCCAGCAACTCAATCACCGGATCGGCACCGCTGATGCTATAGGAAACAGCCACACCTGATGCTGGTTGGGTTCCATAATTAAAAACCTCAACAGTTACGGTTTCAGCATCTGTAAGGCCGTGTCCGGAGACCGGTGAGAAAATATTTGATATCCCGCAATCGAATGCCACTCCTCCCCCATTTTCATGAATGACAATGCTTGTCTGACAATCGTTTTCGGGATTTTCATCCAGCTCCATCATTGTGCAGGCAGTAATCTCATATACCATTCCCGGCACACTGAGATCGGCGGTTTGTTCAAAAAGAAAAATGAGCGGGCCTCCACCCACTGGTACGGGTTGATTCAAAGACTCAAATACAGGATCACCGCCGTTGATACTGTAGTACACCCCGACACCTTCTGCCGGTTCCGTACCATAGTTCATGACCACTACCTGCACCGGTTCGCTGGCGGTTAGCCCTGACCCGGTAACGGGTGAAATGATCTCAGCAATGCCGCAATCGTATGATAGAACGGATTCACCAGTAAATTTTAGTTCCTTTGAATCCGGTGAAGTCACCACCTGGATTACACGGCTGAGTTCATCATATTCACTTGTGGTTACAATTCCATTTGGATAATAAACAGCTGTTTGGTTTCCCAACGGATCGTATTCAAAACCCGTGATCCTGCTCTCCTGGTCGGTGACTTCAATAATCCTGTTCAGGGCATCATATGAATAGGTGATAGTTCCGGCATCAGAGGTGAGGTCAATCCGGTTTCCGACCGGATCGTAGCTGTATCCGATGGTTTTGGTAAAATCACCATAATCGGTTTCTTTGTTAACAAGCCGGTTGAGCGCATCATAAATAAATGCAACTGTCTCACCTATCCCTGATGTATTAACGGTTCCGGTGAGGTTACCGGCGTTGTCATAGGTATAATTCACACCTGTACCGTCAGGGTATGATCGCTGTGTCATCCGGTTGAGTATATCGAATGTGCATGTAACAGTGCTGCCATTGGGATCGGTTTGTGAAACCCGGTTACCAACACCATCATACACGAATAATGACTGTAATCCGGATGGTGATATAGCGAGGATCAGCCGGTTCATAGCATCATAATCACAATGTGTTGTATTACCATCCGGATCAGTTTGAGAAATCCTGTTACCTACAGGATCATAACTATATGTGCTGATATTGCCCAGCGCGTCTGTATCCTGGATCAGGCGGTTCAGCGGATCATAGCTGTAAGTGGAAATATTACCATTGGCATCTGTTTCCGAGATACGGTTACCTACCGGATCGTAGGAATAGTTGCTGACATAACCCAATGCATCGGTAATGTCGACCAGACGGTTCAGCGGATCGTAGCTGTAGGTGGAAACATTTCCGTTGGCATCCGTTTCCGAGATACGGTTACCAACAGGATCGAAGGAATAGTTGCTGACATAGCCCAATACATCCGTAATATCGACCAGGCGGTTCAGGGGATCGTAGCTGTAGGTGGAGACATTGCCGTTGGCGTCAGTTTCAGTGATAAGATTTCCTTCCGGATCGTAGGAATAAGTAAAAACGTAACCTAATACCTTTGTCTTATCAACCAGCCGATTCAGATCATCATAACTATAGCCTGTAATATTACCGTTTTTGTCAGTTTCGCTGATGCGGTTTCCCACGGGATCGTAGCTGTAATCAATGGTAAATCCCATTGGGTCAGACACTCCAATCAACCAGCAGCAATCATAGATGTAAGTGGTTGTATTGCCGTTTTTATCTGTAAACCCGGTTTCGTGGCCCTCCGGATCATAGGTGTGGATTTCCTGGTTTCCCAGGGGATCAATAGCAATGGTGAGCCTGTTCATGCAATCATATGAGTAATTTGTAGTTTGGCCATTTTTATCTGTGGAACCAATCATGTTACAGGCCAGATCGTATTCAAAGGTTTCGATATTGCCAGCTGCGTCAATTGATAAAACTATCCTTGCGCAATCACAATCGTAGTTGATAGAATCATAACCACCATTCTTATTTGTGAAACCTGTTCTGTTTCCTACCGGGTCGTAACCATAACTTTCCACAAAATCGTCCGGATCGGTTGTGCTGATTTGCCGGCCAAGGCAATCATATTCCCAGGTGGTCACGCTTCCATTTTTATCCGTAAATCCAATGCTGTTCCCTTCAGGATCGTATTCATAGTATTCACTGTACCCTGAGGGATCAGTTGAGCTAAGTAGCCTGCCCAGCGCATCATAACCGAATGTACTTGTATGCCCGTTTTTATTTGTTTGTTCATACTGGTTTCCAATGGCATCGTACTCATAATATTTGCTGTACCCCAGGGGATCGGTTGAGCTTATTAATCTGCCCAGGCAGTCGAACTCATTGCTCTGCGTATTGCCGTTCATGTCGGTGAAGGCAATTTGACGGCCAACAGCATCGTAATTGTAGGTTTCAGTTTCACCAAGGGGGTCAGTGAGGCTGATCAGCCGGTTCAGACAATCGTATTCATAGCTTGTAATGTTTCCGTTTTTACTTGTCGAGCTTGTCATGTTCCCAGCAGGGTCATAATCAAAGCTTTCACTGTATCCGGCGCAATCTGTCAGGGAAATCAACCAGTTTCTTGTATCATACGAGTAAGTGGTGGTATGGCCAAGGACATCGGTTTCAGACACTGGGTTTCCGGCTTCATCGTAGGTTGTTGTATATTCTCCCCCGTTGCTCTTGATGGTTTTAATCAACCTGTTAAGGGGATCATATTCATAAGAAGTAAGACAATCCTTTTTATTGGTTTTATCCACCAGGTTTCCGTTGGCATCGTAGTCATAGTTTTCCTGATAACCCAGCGCATCGGTCAAGGTGACGAGGCGGTTGAGGGGGTCGTATTCATAGGCGGTAATGCATAAGTTCCTGTCCGTTTTGCCGATCAGATTCCCCACCGGATCATACGAATAGGTGGAGGTATTTCCAAGGGCATCGGTTATGGTGATCAAGTTTCCGTTATCATCGTAAGTGTAAGATGTTGTATTACCTTCCTTATCGGTAAAGGTGACCTGGTTTCCAAATTCGTCGTAGGTATATGAACTGACATTGCCGATGCAATCGGTTTCGGTGAGCAGGTTCCCAAGGTCGTCATAGGCATAGGATGTGGTATTCCCGGTTTTATCAGTATAAAAAAGAATCTCGTTCGGCATGGGTTTATAAATAAATGTTTCCGTATTTCCATTGCAATCGGTTACAGATAATATATTCCCACAATCATCATAGGAGAAGTAAGTTGTGTTCCCATTCTCATCGATATAGGAGATAAGATTATTGAATTCGTCCCATTCAAAAAACACCGAGTTGCCATCTGAATATTGAATTTGGACTACTCCCTCGGAATCATCAAAAAAATAGGTGGTCTCCTGATTTCCGGTTGAAATAGACTGGTTAACGGTGGTGGAGCGATCTTCGATATTATAGATAAACGATTTGCTATACCCTACTTCGGCACAACTTATTTCTGCAATGGCCATCTCTTCATCATATGCAAATTCCAGTTGGTTGGAAAGTGGGTCGGTGATGCCGGTCATATTGCCGTTTTCGTCATAGCCGTACTGCGTAACATTACCCATTGGATCAGTCACGTGGGTCATGTTACCGTTTTCGTCGTACTGGTACTGAACCGTACGGGGTATTTCCGGATTGGGATCAGTAATTTGCGTCAGATGTTCACCGGCCCATGTTAACAGCAACTGCCTGCCGGTAGGATCCGTAACTATGCTTAATTTGCCATCGATGTAGGAAAAGGTGATAGTATTCCCATTTCTGTCGAACACCCTGGTGACTTTGTGGTGGAATGCGTCTTCAAACCATGTAACAATGCCATGCACAGATGTGAGTTTCCATGTTCCTGGTTCATACTCTTCCAACTGATCATACACTCCAACCGGAGGATCGTATCCACTCCCGTTCCATGTAAATACATCTTTTTGACCGTCACTTCTGGGAATAGTGATGGTTTCTTCTCCAAAAATGAGTCCGGCTGTTGCAACAGGATTATATCTGCTATTGATCCCATAAACAAAATCTCCATGTTCACGTTTAGCATCAAAAGGCCGAGCCCTTATGAGGAAATTTGCATTCCACCCGTTCCCGAAACCGTGATCCTCCTCACTAAGCAAACTGTTGTAGGAAAAAAAAGCACCCATGGATAAGCCGCGACCGGGAATATACAAATCGGAGCGCTCAGTCCATAGGTTTCCATTGAAGGTATTACAATTAACAGGTTGCCCGAATTCATCAACTTTATCCGGATTAAAGGGCAGGATTATAAAACTTGGCTGGCTCATGGGAGAGTGTTGCCCAAAAGTAGGCCCGGTTTCATTGGGCTTGGTCAATTTTTGGCCATTCGTTTGTAAGGTAACGAAGGTTGTAAAAACAATTGCAGAAACTATGAAAACAATAAACTGCGATTTTTTCATATTCATATTTTTCTATGTCAAAGATCTAAAAAGAGGTTCATAAAAGTGGCGAAAAGTAACCGGAATGCCCCGCCTGCATCAGCAAGCGGGGTTCCGATTTTGTAATTCCCCTTTTCGGTTTTATGTCATTTTATTAATCTATTACGGGTTTTTCGAAAAATATTTCTACGTTGTTTTCAATCCTGATAATGTACACTCCCTTTGGCTGACTGGTAAGATCAAGTTTTTCGGGCAGGTACAATTCATTCAGGTAGATATCCTCTCCAAAGGTGTTGAAAATTTGCACACCCACAATTCCATCGACTCCTTCTATCGTGAAGATACCGTGAGTTGGATTCGGATAAATTCTCAGACTACCTGCTATCTTGTTGGCAATTCCGGTAGCAGACAACTTTACTGAAATTACCTCCGACAGGCCGTTGGGTTCGAAGTATCCCTGGTTCATCTCCGGATTGTAGGTTGCTTCCAGTTCAAATGTTTCACCGGTGGACGGACGGTAAACTTTGTAGCTAATGAACTCATCAATTTCAAAGCCGTCGGTTTCGATGGTGTATTGATCGTTGGCATTTAAACTTACCACGAATGGCTGATCAGTATCGGCAAACCCAACCAATCCTGAACAAAGGTCCGTGTTGGTAAAGCCACCGATAATATCACCTTGTTGGAACATAGTGGTAGCAGGATTGAAAGCCACGGCGTGTGATGCTGGTGTATAGACTACATCATTCCATGGTGAGATCACCGGATTCATTGCGATGAGCTTTCCTGAGGATGAATTGTCAGCTTCTTGCGGGAAGGTAATTGTGCCTTCGTCACTCATCAAGACAAAGTAACCCACACCGGGCAACAAATCAATGATGGTATTGATGCCATAATCCTTCCAGTAAACATTGCCACCGGCAACATCTTTCACAATAACCAACCCTCCAGCATTAGCGAACAGGGCTTCGACATCAACCGGATAGGGCGTCAATACCGGGATAACCTGCCATCCAATTCCCAGTAATAATTCCTTTGGAAATACTTCTACACCACAAACCGGTAAGTCGGTATCACCATCGGATTTAAGGATATATCCTTTGTAGGTATTCCAATTTCCAATAGTATTAACAATGTATGCCGGATAGTAAAACTTATCAGGGTACTCGAACAGAATGATCAAATCATCCCCAAGCGGATACATCAAATTAGTAACATCCGGATCATCAGGCACTATGTAACTCGAGATACCCTGCCATCCGGGATTGACTTCGATCAACTGATCGTATATAACTGTGATCTCAAAGGTACAGCAACCGGTACAACCTGTGTTCGGGTCAGTATAACAGTATTCGATGACATGTACACCGGGAAAGCTAACATCAGGATCGAAGTACCATTTACCACCTTGAAAATAAACATTAAACCCAATGAATTCCCCTCCTTCGGGATCAGCATTCAACTCAACAGGAGGTGAACCGATACATACCTCAAAGTTTGCCGGACAATCCGTGTTTGGCAAATCATAAACTGTTATTTCAAACTGACAGCACCCGATGCAATTCGGCAGAAGCGGATTTGCTACACAATACTGAATGGTGTGTGTTCCAGGTCCGGCCATTACCGGTCTAAACATTCCTGCGCTAACTCCAGGGCCTGAATAAATACCTCCGGTAGGTGTTCCACCAGTGAGGACAAACGGGGGCTCATCAATACACATGCTCATATCATCAGGGCAGGTTACCACAGGTAATTCAACTACTATAATCTTGAAGAAACAGCATTCGATGCACTGGGTTTGTGGATCAGTATAGCAATACTCAATAGTATATTCACCCGGGCCATATTGTGCAGGATCAAAGGTTGTGATCAGATATCCATCTTCAAAATAATCTCCGCCTGCAGGTGAGGCCAGTCCAGCGAGTTGGAATGGGTTGTTGTTTTCACATACCATAAAGTCATCAGGACAAATCACCTGTGGTGTTGGATGCACATAGCAATTAAATTCACAGCAGTCAGAGCATCCGGTATTTGGATCTGTATAGCAGTATGTTATGAGATATGTCCCAACTCCAACCAGTGATGGATCAAAGTAATAGTTGGTTCCATCAAAGGTTACACCGTTTCCGTTATAAGCACCACCCTGTGGGATTGCACTATCGAGCAATACAGGCGGATCATTTTCGCAAAGATCCATCCAGGCAGGGCAATCCAGTTGCGGTAGCGGTTTAACTGTGATCTTGAATTCACATTGTGCAAAGCAATTTGTTCCAGGAACGCCTATAGTATAGGTGATTGTATGTTCGCCAACAGTAGCCCCCATAGGATCAAATTCATTGTTTGTTACTCCAGGGCCAGTATAAGTACCGCCCGGAGGTGTTCCACCGGTAAGTGTGAACGGGTCATCATTCAAACAAACTGCAAAGTCCTCAGGACACTGAATTTCCGGAATATCAATTACTGTGATCTTAAAGGTGCAGAAATTGGTACATTCTGTTTGTGGATCAGTATAAGTGTAAGTGATCACATGCACACCAGGACCAGCTGCAGCAGGATAAAATTTATTGTTATTAACACCCGGGCCCGTATAATCACCTCCTACCGGTGTGGCACCTGTTAGATCGAATGGATCTGTATCAAGGCAAACAACCATATCC
>JABMQA010001087.1 GCA_013203545.1 Bacteroidota bacterium | reverse complement strand
TCAATCGACTCAACATGGAACCGGCCATACATTTATTTACCCGAACCCGACTTCGTCAATCATACCTATTATGTAAAGGTAACAGATAAATTCACAAATGCCGTCACCGAATCGTATCACTATCCTCCGGGAGACGGAAGTTTCATGAAATCCGGGAAAGAAAACCAGGGTGATACCAACATAAATTCCAGCAAAAATGATTAAGCAAAGATACCAGATGGGAAAACTACAGCATATGAAATCAAAAACAATCATATTTTCTGCTTTTATGAGCCTGCTCTTGTTAACGATGCTCCCATTAAATCCCGTAAGCGGGCAGGAGTTCAATAGCTTCCAGAAAAGCCAGATTGCCGATTCGATAAACCTGCTCATCGGAAATTTTGCAAAGTATCTTGATTTGAGTGATGAGGACGGAGGGTCACCAAGTGAACAAGGTAAACTGGAATTCATTAAACTTTTCGGGGACAGGTACAACTCAGCAACCATTCCGAATTTTACTTTTGATCCGGATTCTTTAAGCTCTTTAAACATAGCATCATTAACTCCTGCATTGTATTGCGATTTAATTACCCGGTTTTATGAATATGTACTCTATGATGAAGGGGTGATCTTTTTCAATCCGGCTTTTATCGACAAACACAATAATGTGGTTTACATCGCCCCCGGTGGCCAGAATCAAAACAGGCATGAAACCTATCACGAGTATCTCGAAAATTTCATGTTCAGGAAGCAGGATGGCGGTTATGTGACGGATGTGGTTTTTGAAATTTCAACCTATTCGGGAATTTATAAACGGATCAGGTTTACAGATGCGGACGGCAACGAAGATTTCATGATCAAACGGCCTTATTCGAATGATAAAATTTATTTAATGGCTGAGGTTTATTTCAGGGATCCCGGTGCCGGTTATCAAATCCTGAACATTCAAACAGGAACCATAGATAAGCTCGGATGTTTTAAATACCTTTCCGAAAAAAGCAGGGAAAACATTCGGAACCTGATCAACAGCGTTACCGAAAATGTGATCCGCACTGCCAACGTATCCAATGAGTTCAACAAACCCACCGGTGCAGATTCCACCAGGTTTGTAAACCTGTTTTCAACCAAAACAATAAATACGGTCGATTGTAACTCATTTTTCCTGGATTCCATCTGTGATTCGATTGTTACACCTCAGGGGTACGCCAAATTGGTCGACAGCATTTATAAAGAATTTTACCCCCTGAAGGAAACCGGGAAACGGGACATCAAATGTGTTGAGATAACAGCGGATTACTTTTTTGCGGAAGTTGTTGTTACCATCAGTAAACCCCGGGCAAAGGATTACAATGATGTCTGGTTTAAACCGGATGAAAAGCGAATCGTAATTAATATACTGGTGCCATTCGATACAAGGATCAACCTGTCACAGAGCAAAGACCACGCTTTTTCAAAAGGCTATGTAACCCACATTGGTGAAAAATCAGGTACGTTGCAATTGCTGGCGGATAAGCGCACTGGTACATTTGCATACAATGTCAGGTATCATCACGATTATTCCTGGCTTCCGGTGGATGATGGTACGCTGTACAAGGATTTTAAAAGCAAACCAAAGATTTCATACAATGTAAGTTTCTCGGTGAATTATTTTAACGAAAAAACCGACAAGCAACTGAATTGGGGCGTTGGGGCGGGTTTAACTTACCGGTCAGTTAGATCTGAGGTAAAACTCGATAATTTTTATGATACAATCGCCGACTACGATCATCCGGTTCTCCATACCATCGACCTTTACAAACAGGGAAACGATATGAAGCAGTCAGTAAAATATTCAAGTCTGAGCATCCCGCTTACCGGCAACCTGAAATACGATTTCAACGAAAAAACATTTCTTGATATCAGGGTAGGGATTGTTACAAACTTAAATTTTTCGGGGACAATGAAACAGGAAAGCGGCACCGCTACCTACAAGGGTTACTACGAAGTGGTTTATGGCGACAACACCGTAGGAAAGTATTTACTGGAAGATATCCCTGAATACGGATTTACAAC
>JABMQA010001086.1 GCA_013203545.1 Bacteroidota bacterium | reverse complement strand
GAAGACTGTGGCCTGCGGACTGAAGACTGTGGACTGCCGACTGAAGACTGTGGACTGTTAATAATAAACACTTTCAAATTTTAAGTTTTCGCATCAATTAAGGAACATTAAACAACAGCAAATGACACACTACGATTGTAAATACTACCTTGCAACAGATGTTTTTAAAGGTTTTTGCAAAAGGGACAAGAGCAGGATCAATGCCGATGAAGCATCCTGCGAGCATTTTGAAAAAGCCACCAAATGCAAGCATTGCCATAACTTTACATTATCCGGTGAACAGGTGGGACTGTGCATGGACAAAGCCGATGCCTTTCCTGAGATGATTGCAGTAACCTGCAAAGATTTTTCATGGGGAAAGAACTAAACCCTTGCGGAAATATCTTCGATATCCAGGGCTTTTCAGTGCATGACGGCCCCGGATGCCGTACACTGATTTTCCTGAAAGGCTGCACCATGCAATGTTTCTGGTGCTCCAACCCGGAGGGCATTCATCCGAAGCCGGAACCTATATATTTTCATTCCAAATGTATCCTCGATAAAAATTGTATTGAAGCCTGTGGGCACAATGCGATATCCACAAATGGAAGCCGTATTGAAATTGATCGTACAATTTGCCACAGGTGCGGGGATTTTAAGTGCGTTGAAAACTGTTTTACCGGTGCGCTTAAGACGAATGGAAAGAAAATCACCATGAAGGAGTTAACGGCAACCATCCAGCGCGATCGCCAATACTGGGGTGAAAAGGGTGGAATAACCCTAACCGGTGGGGAACCGTTGCTTCAGATCGAATTTACTGAATCCTTACTCAGGGAATGTTACAATGCATTTATCCACACCGCCATCGAAACATGCGGAAATGTGCCCCAAAATCACTATAAACGCATTGCGCCATACACCGAATGGATTATATTTGACCTGAAGCACATGGACGATACAGACCATAAACGGGGAACCGGAATATCCAATTCTCAGGTACTCAATAACGCAGCCTGGCTTGCTGAAAATTTTGAGGGAAAATTGCTTTTCAGGCTCCCGCTGATCCCGGGATTTAATGATTCAAATGAAAATATTGATGCAACGGCAGCCTTTCTTACCCGGATAGGAATTCATGAGATAAATGTCCTGCCCTTGCATCACTTAGGAAGGGAAAAGTACAGGATGCTGGACTTGACCTATACTGCAGATAATACGAAGCTATCAACACCGGAGCACCTCGACAAAATTCAAAACCGGTTTGTGGATAAAGGAATTGATTGTTGGGTTGGGGCAGATACACCCTTTTAGAATACAGTGAATGGATCATCATCAAATAATGTTGCTTCAATTTAAAAACATGCCAGGGCATAAAAGGAATATCGAATATTGTCCAAAAAACTCCTTTGGGGAACCGAAGAATAATGTATGTTGAATAAAGAACAGATACAGAAATACTTGAAAATTTCAGAGCCTGTTTACTTTTACCTTGTCGTAATCGTTAACACGATTCCGGTTCTTGCCTTCAAATATTTCCCTACCGTTGATGGCCCTGCACACCTGTACAATGCTACGCTTATGCTGGAGATGCTTAAAGGCGATAGCCCGATAAACGATTTCCTTGTCTTTAATCGTCTCACCCCTAACTGGCTGGGGCATCTCCTGCTCATGTGCTTCAATTATTTATTTTCAGCCACCATCTCTGAGAAAATATTCCTGTTGATCTATCTGGTAGGGTTTCCTCTTGTTTTCAGGCAATTAATCAAAACAGTGAATAGCAACAGCACAGGATTTGCATATTTTGTATTCCCATTTACCTATTCCTTTCTGTTCCTTTATGGGCTTTATAACTTCTTTCTTGGGATGGTGATCTTTTTTTGGGCCTTATCATTATGGGTAAAATACAGCGACAATTTTACTTTAAGGCGTTCGATGGTAATGTTTTTTCTTCTCACCCTTTTATGCCTGTCGCACGTGTTTATGTTTTCAATATTTGTGTTCGTGGTTGGTATGATTGAAATAAAAACCATACTAAGGCTGTTCGATGCTGCATCCCGAAACAACCCCCGATTTTTCAGGGAGCTGCTTTATAAGGCCCTGTCGTTTTCTTCAGGGGCCTTTATTGCTATCAAATTTCTGGTAAATGTAACCGAATACAATGAAGCTCCAACATACATTCCTTCAAGGGTTTTGCTCAGTTGGTTAAGATGGGTACAGCCTGCAAAAGCCATTGGTTATATTAAAGAAGATGCTTTTACACCCTGGATATTGTATTCATTCCTTCTCGTTGGGGTTTACATTTTTGTTAGGGGAATAAGGCTGTTTGCAAGGAATAACAGGTGGAAGGTCATTTCAGGTTTTATCGTTGAGCGTCAAAATATCTGGTTTTTTATCAGTGCCATACTTTTAATTGCATTGTTTATTGTACCCGATTATAAAGGGGAAGGGGCCGGTATTTTTTCTTCGCGCATCCTATTGTTGTTTTTTCTTTTCTCAATCGTGTGGCTCTCTACACGAAAAACCCCGTTTTGGCTCAATATCATTGTATTTATTATGATAAACTATGCCAGTTTGTCCATGCTTACATTTTATTATCAATCGGTTAAGGGCAACAATCAAATTATCAAAGGGGTTGAAGAGGCATCAACATACATTGATAAATACAGCACGGTCTTGCCTGTTAGGTTGAATAACACCTGGCTATATGGGCATGTATCAAATTATCTTGGATATAACAAACCCATTGTAATTCTGGAGAACTATGAAGCCTCTCACAAATATTTCCCCCTAATCTGGAACCGGCAGCAAATTCCAAACCTGAAACCCGGCGATGCCAGCTTACCAAAAGAATGCATATTCTGGGAAAATAATGAGCAAAATCACTCGGAGGTTATTGATTATGTATTCGTTTTCGGTAAACATTCAAATGCGCCATTCAGCGAATGTAATTCCTTTATTTTGCGATCGCTGGAAAATAAATATACCCTCCTGTTCACCAGTACGGATAAAAATGTGCGCTTGTATGTTTACAAGGGTATTAAGAAAAACCGGCATGTTAAAAGTTCCGGAACTGGCCATTGAAATTTTTCATTATCCTTTCCGGACCAGGCAGCAAATCAATATTTTTTCCCTAAAATTCGTAGCATTCTTTTAATTACCCAGCTTTTTTGGAAATAATAATAATTCATATAACAGGGCTGGAATTTTTTTGGATAAGCGGGACTATCGGGCGAAACTGCAAGGCAGTCGAAAAAATTACCACCATATTTAAGGTTGGCCAACCGTGTCATCCTAAACCTGTCGTGGGTTGAATTGCGCTTACCCGTATTGTTAAAAAGATGGTACCCCCACCCTATCAACAAGTCATTGATATCACTAACTTTTGTGCCGAAACGATCGAGTTGTCGTTGTACGATTTCAACATACAGCGCCGGTTTATATTTTTCAATTAGATTTTTGCAGGATCTTAGCACCTCGATTTCTGCACCCTCAACATCAATTTTAATAAAATGGATCGGCGTTTCCAGGGCAAATTCTTCATACCAGTCATCAATTATTAAGGCGGATAAATCCGAAACCCCATCTCCCTGCAGCGGCTTATAATAATGCATCCCCGTGTGATTTGCCTCAGGCTCGATCAATATAAATGCACCCTTCTTTTCTGCAACCACACCAAAAAAAGGCAGTATTTGTTCCTCAAGATGATTCAGGGCTATATTTTTTTTAAGCAATTCAAATGTTGCAGGATTGGCTTCAAATGCGAATACCCTGCCTTTTTCAGATGCAAATTGAGCAAATGGAATTGAAAAGCTTCCGATATGAGCCCCGATATCCATGATGTTATCCCCGGGTTTGATGACAGATTTTATCATGGCCAGATCATTTCTTTGGTGTGCTGAGAATTGAAGGAATTGTTCGGTTATTTGATCGCCTTCAAGCGAAAAATAATCCCCGTACATGGTCTCTGCTTTTACTATCTTCTTTTCGCTCATAATTTAGTTTCCGGAAATATTACTAAAATTTATATATCATCCCTAATCAGTCGTCTGAAATCTTGTGATTTAAGGCTGAAAGATTTGGTTTCCAAAAATACAAAAAATGGTTTTATATTTCCAATTTTCCGGTGGGTTCAGCAACAATGAGCTGCATAAATTATATCCGCTAATAAGGAATAATTAAATCGGCATCTCCACATCTCATTACAATAGAATTGTTTACTTTGTAGGTAAAAACTAAAATTCGCAAAAAAACAGTGACCTGATGAAAATTGTAATGACTATATTGGTAAGGGATGAAGAGGATATCATTCGTGAAAACATTTTATTTCACCTGGCCTGTGGCGTGGATTTTTTCATTGTTATGGATCATAAATCTAAAGACGCCACTCCAACCATACTTAAAGAATTTGAAGCCAAAGGTTTGTTACATTATATTTATGAACCTGGTGAGGGACATCACCAGTCAGAACGTGTTACCAGAATGGCAAGAATGGCCTACACCATGTATAATGCGGATTGGGTTATAAATAATGATGCGGATGAATTTTGGTATCCTGCTGACGGAAATTTAAAAAACGCAATCAGCACGTTGGGCAATCGCTTTAATAAGGTTGCAGTGAAAAGGCATAACTTTGTTTTTGTTGAAGGTTGTAATGATCCGTTTTATAAAAATTTAATTTACCGTGAGGCTTTTTCCAGGAACCCTACCGGAGGGACATTACCACCAAAGGCCCTGCACCGGGGCGATGAAAAAGTTGTTGTATGTGAAGGCAATCATGAGGTAGAGCATATTAGCGATCCGTTACTTACAAGGATATTGAGAAGACTCCGAATTTTTAAAAAAACTGACGTACCCATCGAAATATTTCATTTCCCGTACAGATCGGTTTCGCAAATAAAACAAAAGGTGTGGCATCTACCACATCGGTATCAGAACATCCCGGAAATAGGTAAAAAAATATTTAGCCTTACCTTTGAAGAAATATCACAACTTGATGGATATCAAACATTTCTTAAAAGAAATACCTACAATCATAAACGGTTAAGTAATGCATTATCATCAGGCGAATTGGTGAAAGATGAAAGATTCAGAGAATTCTATGTTCAAAAATGCATGGTAACGGGGAACAATACATTTTAGATATAGGTATCATTCATGCATCAATATTATCATCATATCAAGTTTAAAACCAAATTCTTTCTCATATCATTTTCCAATTCATTTATACCGTGGATTAAACACCCCATTTTATACACCACTCATTCTATTAAATACTTAACTTCAAAACGACGTGTTTTTATTGATTGTGGTGCAAACATCGGAAAAGTACTGGATGAATTCATACCTAAAAAACAAGGATTTGAGTTTTATGCCTTTGAACCACAACCTGAATTGGCAGATACCGGGAAACGACTGAATGAAGAATATCCTGGCGTTTTTTTAGAATTTTACCCGTATGCAGTTTGGACTGAAAACACTGAGATGGATTTTTACCTCTCTGCCAGATCAGGAATAAATTATAAGGATGCATCAACCTTGATGACCGGCCATACCAAAAACGATTTCGAGGTTGACTATAAACATCCGGTGAGGGTAAAGGCAATTGATTTCAGTGAATGGATCGCACAAAATTTCACACCTGAAGATTATATCATCCTTAAAATGGATATTGAAGGTTCGGAATACGATGTGCTTGAGAAAATGATAGCAACCGGAACAATTTCATATGTAAATGAACTTATCATCGAATTCCATCAATTTATGAATGAAACAATAACGCAGGAACGACATAATGCCCTGGTTTCAATCTTAGAAAAACAGCTTAAAATGATCATCTGGCATTGAATATTTTTGCAAATAACTCATTAT
>JABMQA010001085.1 GCA_013203545.1 Bacteroidota bacterium | reverse complement strand
TGCTAATAAACTTTTCTCCACCAAGGTCGATGTTCGCTACTATATCAACACCCTCAAAACCCAACCAGTTTTCATGAATATTATCCTCACTTCCAAACATGCCATCCCCTAAAGATAAATCACCCAATGCAGCATATTTTGAGCTATATGGAAAGGTATATTTTATTGCTTTGAATGCGGACATTTTTAACAACGATATTTGGGAGGATGGACTGCTTACATACCCTTCTTGTATTGCCATGGCATCAATAGTTAATGTTCTGTCAACTGCAATTGGTTCGGTGTAGATTGCTAACTTTGACGTAATCCCATCGCCATTCAGGGAATAATATATTTTTGCCCCCTCGGTTTTGCTTTTCAGGGAAACTTCAACAGGATCGGAGAGGAGCGCTTTTTTTACAATCAGTTTATTATCCACAAAAAATTCAGGGGCTTCAGCTACTTCGGCCTGCCTGCCTTTCATGCGGATTACCCAGGCATATTTTACGGGACGGGCCTCTTCGTTTTGCCAGCCATCCGGCAAATTGATGTTGATACCGGCAGAAGGCTTGATATCCCATTCCAATGGCTTATCATATCCCAACAGGCTGATGTCACTTCCGGGATCGGGAACAGCATATTTTATTTGAACAGAACTACCCGGCCATTGGGTAAGCACGGCATACAAATATTCATCATACTTGCTTCGGATGTAATAAATATTGTCATGCTCCCTGTATGGTTTTGTCCCTCTGGAGTTATGAATCACCTCCCCGTTTACCTTCATCCATGCTCCGACTTTTTGTAGGCGTTCGATGCTTTCCAATGGAATCAACCCCTCAGGAGTCGGTCCAACATTCAACAGGTAGTTACCTCCTTTTGCAGCGATATCAACCAGGTTGTGAATCAACAATGCTGCAGATTTGAAGTTGGCATCAAATTTATTGTAGCCCCAGTGGTCGTTCATGGTCATGCACGATTCCCAATCCAGATCAGAGCTGCCGTCTAAAATCTCCTGTTCCGGTGTGCCGAAATCGCCGGCAGCATTTTCGTTGGCGTTCATCCCTTCCATACCCTGGCGGCCTTTTCCCACCCGATTGTTGATGATGATATCCGGTTGGATGTTTCGCAACAGGTTGTACATATCTTTGCCCTGTTCCTCAGTCCATTCGGCAATCCATTCACCATCAAACCAGAGTACCCCGATCTTGCCATAATTATTCAGTAGTTCCTTCAACTGTGGGGTCAGGTAATTTTCAACATAATCCGGGAAGTTGGGATTGGAGCCTTTACCATAGTTGTAATCAGGATGATTGATGCCCTGTGCATCCGGGTGGTGCCAGTCCATTATTGAATGATAAAAACAAAGAACAATCCCCTGATCTTTGCAGGCGTCAGCCAGTTCCTTCAGAACGTCCTTTTTATACGGTGTCCGGTCAATTATGTCATAATCCGAAGCTTTGGAATCCCAGAGGCAGAATCCATCATGGTGCTTTGATGTGATGACAATATATTTCATACCCGCGTCCTTTGCAATCCGAACCCATTCCTTCGCATCAAATTGAACAGGGTTGAAACCTTCAGTGTATTTTTCATATTCTTTCACCGGAATATCGGCCGTTTCCTGGATCCATTCCGCGTGATTTGTTTCTTCACCATATTGTCCGGCTGGTACGGCATACAAACCCCAGTGAATGAACATCCCAAAACCGGCATCGCGCCACCACTGCATCCGCTTATCTTTTTCTTCCTGTGTCTCGGTTTTTTGATAATCGCGAAAACTTTTCTTGTCCTCAGATTGAGGAAGGTTACAGGACCCTGCCACCAGCAGGATAACAACAGTAAAAAGTAAAATTCTCATATTTGCTCAAGTTTTGGTTTTCTATTGGATAATAATTTCATCTGTAATAAGCCATGCCTGTTCGCCGGCACCGGAGTGCCATTGCGGCAAGCGGCCATAATTTTCAGCTATTATTTTGAGATACCGGGCGTTCCTGTCTTCCATATCAATATTCAGGTCATGAATGGCTGCGCTTTCAATATTCACCTGAAATGGATTTTCGAGGGAGGCCACTTTTGAAAATGTTTTGCCGTTATCGGAAATATAAATCCTGATAGCTTTTGGAAGAAATATCCATGATTTAATATTTTCAAGAAACCTGAGGGTTACCTGATGGATATCTTGTTCTCTGGGTAGAACGATGGTTGCTTCCAGATCATTACCTTGAAAACCCAGCCATTCGATGTCTTTGAAAGATGCCGGGTTTGCCAACAGTCCATTCACCAGGCTCCCCATCCCTTTGGAGGCATATTTTTCATCTGGCAAGCGCTTTAGTTGAACTTTTGAAAAAAGACCTTTATGGCTTATGAAAGGCTTGTGGTATTGGGATATTTCAGTTGGTTCATTTTCCAGAAAAACTGTTGCAAAAAGGGTATCGCCATGAGCCAATTGAATTTGTCCAACATAAGGCTTCCAGCTCTCTTTTTTTAATGAACCAATCCTGCTTTTAATCTCATTATTCCCGTTTTTAATGCGGCATTTTAAAAAGGAAAAATGTTCATTTACAGAGTCAACGGTGATTGCCGGCTTTGGTGTAAATGATTTGAGTAATCCGTTGTTTTCCCCAAATGCGGTTTCTATATTACTCCCAATCCAGTAATGCGGAATTTTGCAGCCGAAAATGCTTGCAACCGTTGCAGCCACGTCAAAGGGGCCGATCAGTTCTGTTGTTGTTTTGCCCTGCATAACGTCCGGACCCCTGATGATAAACGGAATGGTATATTCCTCCGGGGTTTTATTCCCATGACCGGTTCCCATCCCACCATGATCTGCCAGGGTAATAATGTAGGTGTTTTCATATAAGCCATTATCCTCAAGGGCTTTAATTAAACGGCCGATTTTACTGTCCAGGATTTCAGCTTCACGGTAGTAGGCTTCGCTGCCATAGCCATGGATGTGACCCGCAATATCCATATGATCGATCTGGCTGAAGACAAAGCGCGCATCCCGGTCGATAAGTTCTGATATAATTTCATCGATTGCTTCTTTTGTTGATTCCACATCAATCACTGTGTCCGGGATGCCTGCATCAAAATAATTGGCAATTGGTATCCAGTCGAGGACGGCAGAAAAGCGCAGCTTGGGATATTTGTCTTTTAAAACATCAAAAACGGAGGGCGCATATCCATTGTCTTTTTCAAAGACAGGTTGAATGGTTCTGTTCTCCAGTTTCCAGTCATTCCTGTCGATACCATGCTGGTCGGGTCCTGAACCCAGCAGCATCGATGACCAGTTAGCACCACTGGAGGTTGGATATACCGCTCTTCCTTTCATGGTTGAAGTACCTTCCCGAATGAATCGGTGCAGGTTAGGGGTATGTGCATTTTCGATGCCATCGGGACGCATCCCGTCCAGGCCTAAAACAATGACCCGGGGTGGTTCTTTATGGGAGTTGCACGAGATGAGAAACACTATAAAAGTTGCCAGCGCCAAATATGCAAAACGGATTTTTTCTTTGATCATCATATTGGTAATTTTACTTTATTTCACAACAATTTCATCCACAAAAATCCAGGAATCATCACCGGCACCCTTGTGCCACTCAGGTAAAGGTCCGTAGTTTTTGGCAATCACTTTGATGAAATTTGTTTTTATGGTTTCAAACTGCGCAGATAAACCATGAATGATTTCATCCGTTTCACTCACCAGTATTTCGTGGTCCGCAATGGCTGTTTTTGTGAAATTTTTACCATCATCCGAAATATATATTTCAATCTGTTTCGGAAGGATGATCCATGAATTCACCACCTGTAGGCAATTAACAGTGATACTGGAAACTTCAATCCTTCCACCCAAATCAATGATGACTTCCATATCTTTACCCTGAAATCCCTGCCAGTGTCCATCCATAAAGTTTGTACTTCCAAAGAGGCTGTTAACAAGGCCCGATTCACCACCGGCGGTATACCAGTCGTTGTATTTATTGATGTATGTTACCGCCTTACCGGTGGCCAGATGTCTTTCTATTCTGGTTTCGGTTTCAAATAATGAGGGATCTCCATCATCGAATATTTTTGATTTAATGATGGCATCATCAAAAAGCACAAAGGGCCCGGTGTATTTCTCAGAGTCAATGGCGGGGTTACTTCCATCGAGGGTATATCTTATTTCGAAACCCTCGTCAGATTCCATTGATATTACAAACCCGCCGGTACTGCTATCGTATTCACTCAATATTTCGGGTGTAAGTGTTATGATTTTCCAATCGTCTGTTCTGAAAGTGGAGGCAGGTAAGCCCTCCTTATTGAATAAGTTTGGCTCATCCCCGTTCTCAAAAGCGTAACGGGCCGATACAGGACGCCTCACATTTTTTGAGGATACGATAATGGTGTTTTCATCAATAACCGCCTTTGCGGAATGAAAAACCCGTTCTTTTCCTGCGATGCTAAAGTGTGATAATTCCCCGTTTTCACTCATCAGACCACCACCTATATGATCAAAAAACAACCTGATCTTGTCTCCTTCCACTTTCATTGATTTGTATAACGGACCGGAGTAAACCAGATCATCTTTCCCATAGGTTTTTGCGAGCGCCCAGAGTGACAATCTTTTCCCCACCTCACTTTTATTGAGTGGATGAATATCCTCCGGATCACCGATATCCAGGGTTACAGCCATCCCGGTATTTGGAATTTCCAATGCCTTTCTTTGCTGGTCTCGTAGGGCCGCTCCGATCACATCCTTGTTATACTCATAGGGTGCCAGCTGAACAAAGTAAAACGGAAAATCTCCCTGCCCCCATTCGTCTCTCCAGCTGGTGATCATTGTATTCTTAAGTGCTTTATATAGCTGGTGTTCTTCGGTATTTGACTCGCCCTGGTACCAGATCGCACCCCGGATTCCAAAAGGGATTAAGGGCTTCAGCATGCCATTATAGAGCCCGGATGGTGTACGATGATTTCGGGGATTGATGCCCGGATCGGCTTCAACTATTTTCTCATGGTATTTTTCGATGTAGTACCTGCCTTCCGTTGTGGTTTTTAACACATTATAATTTGTCCACGCCTGTGCCGAGGACCCACCCCAACTCACGTGGATTAATCCTACCGGAACATTCAATTCTTTGTATAATTCTTTACCAAAATAATAGGCCACAGCGCTGAAGGTTTTGGCTTTTTCAGGGGCGCATTCTACCCAATTTCCATAGCAATCTTTGCTGGGTTCATCTGCGTGATCACGTGCCACATAAAACAATCGGATATCCGAAATATCCGAATTCCTGATCTCCTCTTCGGCATTCTCGGTTTGTTCCAACTCCCATTGCATATTTGATTGTCCGGAACAAATCCACACTTCACCAAGCATCACATTGTGCAGGGTATCCTTGTTTATAGTCACAAAATAGGGACCACCGGCGGCTGTTGTCGGTAATTTAATCTGCCATTCTCCATTTTCGTTTGATTTGGTTTCGATGGCGGTATTGTTCCAGCTTCCTGTAACCACAACTTGTTCTCCGGGCTCAGCCCAGCCCCAGACAGGTGCATCAAAGTTTTGCTGAAACACCATGTTGTTACCGAAAACCGAGGGCACTGTATTTTGTGCTGAAACAAATCCTGAAGACAGGCCTGCCAACAGACTTATTATTGAGATAGAATTTCTAATAGATATTTTCATACACATTCTGTTTTTTAATTTTGATGTTTCCTGTTAAATACATCAATCGGCCAATCAACTGTTTTACCGGTGTTTTTATCAATGGGCATCTGAGCATCAACCGATTTCAAATAATCGGTCAGTTTTTCTGCAAGTTCTTTGAGTTTTTCAGGATTCTCTCCGGCCAGATTTTTAGTCTCACCAATATCTTCAATCAGGTTAAAGAGTTCAAAACTGCGATCGGCATGGTAATAAATCAATTTCCAATCTCCAAGCCGAATGGTACTTGAAGCACCGATGCCAGGACCAGTTGGTCCCCAGTTGTTGGGATAATGCCAGAACAGGGTCCTGTTCTCAGCGCTTGTTCCTTCCTGTTTCAACATGGGCACAAAACTTATCCCATCAATTTGCTGAACGGTTTTATAGTCATCAATTCCGGCCATATGAAGGATGGTAGGAAAGAAGTCTTCGATAATCAGATAATCGTTGCAAACACTTTTTGGTTTCACAACCCCTGACCATTTTACCATCATCGGCTCACGAATTCCTCCTTCACGGGCAGAGCCTTTACCGCTGGAAAGCGGCAGGTTATGCGTGTGTGGTTCTCCACCTCTTGCCACGGCACTCAAGCCCCCGTTGTCCGACATAAATAGCACAATAGTATTGTCAGAAATTCCTTTTTTGTTTAGTTCTACTTTACTAAAATAAAAGGATAAATTTTTGTTGTTTAAATAATTCATTATCACTATATTTG
>JABMQA010001084.1 GCA_013203545.1 Bacteroidota bacterium | reverse complement strand
TGTAGTTGGATCTTATTTTTCAGTTTCCTGTTCAGCACCCGGATACGTTCATGGGTAATGGCTGTTGCCAGTGATTTATGATCTTTATTCTGTTTGTAAAGGATTTCCCTGGCTTTCTCCCTGCCAACACCATCATCTTCCACCTCAAGCCGGAGCAGATTATTGTTTAATCTAACCCGGATTTTCATATTTCCTTTACTTTTTTTGTGTTTAAATCCATGTTCTATGGAGTTCTCGATAAAAGGTTGAGCAAGCATGGGAGGTATGCTTATCGTTTCTTTATCAATTTTTTCATCCACTTCAATTGTATAATCAAACTTTCCTTCATACCTCACCTTTTGAAGCTCAAGATAATTTTCGATGGTTGCAATTTCATCTGCCAGGGGAATAAATTCTTCTACCGAGCTATCCAGTATATTCCTGATCAGTTTTGCAAACTTTGAAAGATATCTGCTGGCAGTCCTGGGATCCTTCTCCGTGATAAATCCCTGAATACTGGTGAGTGAATTAAAAATGAAATGGGGATTCATCTGAGAACGAAAAAGTTTTTGCTGCAACAAGATCATCTTGTGGTTTGTCTTTAATTTGTCCTGTCGGATCAGGATATAGCCAAACATCAATATTATGATAATCAATCCAACTGATCCAAACAAAAAATAGCTGTTTTGCTCTAACCGTGATTCCTTCAATTCGTTTTCCAGGGAAAGCGTTTCTATCTGCTGGTCTTTTCTTTCCGATTCATACTTGGTTTGTAATTCCATGGTTTCACGGCTTCGCTGTATTTTATGCAAAGTATCTGTTGCATTATGATATTCGATAAAATATTTAAGTGCATCTTCTATTCGTTTATTTGCCTCATTAATTTGATATAAGCCATAATACATTTTTCTCCCCGATCCCCACATCATCTCTTTCATTTTGTTGTGAGGTATTGGTAAATAAAGTTCCGTACCATAAGAAACCACATATTTAAGCGAGTCATACCTGTACCATGAATTCTTATCTATCATCTCTTTGAAGAGCTTTTCGGATTGCCGGAAATATTTTTCGGCCATAACGAATTCGTTATTTTTAAAACAGATAGTGGCTAAACTGGTGGAAACATCCGTTGCCCAGTATAAAAAACCATTTTCACTATACCATTCAATAGCAATTTGTTTATAAAGTTTAGCCGAATCAACTTTCCCATCTGCATAATAAAGGTCTGCCATCTGGGCTATTGGACGATATTTCAGCGCTTCAATACTGGGGTTCTCATCAGGATAGGCCAGCGCCCTTTCCCAGTACACCCTTGCACTATCGTTTTCCCCAAGCAGATAGTAGTTAGCCCCTGCCATATAAGTATTTAATACCGTTTCTGTATTTCCGAAATTATTAAGCTTTCCAATCTCAAGAAGCTTAAGATAAATCTCAAGAACTTTATCAGTCATTTTCAAATCCCTGTAAGCAAGAGCAAACCCCCCGATAAGAGTTGTGGTATCCCTAACGCTACCAACAGTAACACCTCCATCAAGAAGTTCACGAAATTAATCCAACGCTATGTTGCCATAGTAAAATGCTTTTTCATAGTTTCTGGCAAATAAATGAGTTTTCGCAATATCAAAATATACCCGGGCCATAGTGTATTTTCTATCTTGTTCTTCGTATAGCTGAAGCGATTCGAGATAGTAATTTAAAGCATCCGGGAAATTACTCCGGAAAAAGGCTATATGTCCAAAATTCCTGTATGCATCAGCAATACCCTCGGGGTAATCCAATTCCTTTGCCAGATTCATGGCCTCCGTTGCATATTGTTCGCTTTTTGCAAACTTTTCATAACAGAGGGATATCGACAGCCTGTTTAATGTATTGATCCGATCTTTAGCCTGCTGATCGGGTAATACCAAAAGAAGACTATCAACATTGTAGGTTTCGAGGTAAATATATTGTTGTGAAAAGCATTTACATGTTAAAAATGCAAGGAATAACAAAAGTGGGGCTTTGCTGGTAATGATATTTAAACCTGGTGTTTTTATTTTGATAAAGTAAAATTCCTATTGGTTTTTTTACACATGAAATTAGAATTCTTGGTTGCCCCTTGAACAATTGTTATTCCGAGTCAAAGGATTAAATGAATTTGGCGCGCATGATCACATGACAAAATGGAATAGATTTCTCCTCTCAAAATTTCCGCTTCGCTCCAATTTTCCCAGTCGAAATGACAGAGCTTGATGAGAAATGGGGGAGCGAGACTGCGATCGCGGAGCGACCGCAGTCTCGCTCCCTACCACAACCATGCACCCTTGTCACCTCGAAGGAGCTTGCGACTGA
>JABMQA010001083.1 GCA_013203545.1 Bacteroidota bacterium | reverse complement strand
TAATAAAGCCTGTGAGTGGTTTGAACAAAACAATATGCAGGAGTTGGCAATAGAGCATGCCCTGGAAATTAATAATTACGAAAAAAGCATTCAAATTCTTGGTGGAATTGTTGAAAGCATGTGGAAAAACGGTCTGCATGCCGCAATAATGAAGTATGGTGATTTATTACCTGATGCACTGATTAAAAAAAATCCTGACTTTTGTTTATACTATTCATGGATATTAATCACAGCCGGTAAAATCCAGGAAGCAAAACCTTTTTTAGCGAGTGCCGAAAAAATTACAAAGAAGATACTTACTGATCAAAATGCCTCCAGGCAAGATATTCAGCACAATAAAAAGCTGACAGGAAAAATAGCCGTCGCCTTTGCTTATTTGAATTCACATGAAGCATATTCAGGGAAAATATTTGACTATTGTAAAATAGCCATGGAAAACCTTTCGGAGGAGGACCCTTTGTGGTTTAGCTGGGCATGGTTTTCATATGGTGTTGCTCATTTTTCCAACGGAGATTTAAATGAAAGCAATGCGGCTTACATAAATGCCCTGGAATATGGTAAAAAATCGGGTAACATCTATCTAATCACTACCATTGTAATAAGATGGGCAGAAAGCGAACAGCAGCTGGGGCACTATAAGTCGGCGTATAAAAAATGTAAAGATCTTTTAAATTTTCTGGACGAACGAGGCTATTCACAAATAACAAAAGCCGAATGGAGCTATGCCGCATTGTATTTTATTATGGCAGTTTCTCAATTCACCTGGGCGGAGATGGATAAAGCATTCGAAAATGTTAAGATTGCTTATGGTCTGGCCAAAAGAGGTAAGGACATTTATCTTAACATATTCATATTAATGTTTTACTCATTTTTACTGAATATGCACGGAGCTACTGACGCAGAACAGAAGATAAATGAACTGGAAGGTTTAATGAAGCAACATAGCATCTCACCATTTTTAACCTCAATGTTTATTGGTTGGAAAATTTATATTTCGATTCAAACAAACCGACCGGATAAGGCCAATGATGTTGTTTCGCAGTATGGATTAAGGCTTGATGAAAAGAAATCTCATGCAAACGAAGCTGCATATTTAGCATATGCCCGCTTATTACTTGTAGAACATAAAACAGATGAAGCTGAATTGCTGCTTTCTGAACTACATGATATAGCAAGTACAGGAAAGAGAATTGAGCGATTGATTGAAATTAAAATTGCGTATGCTTACCTGTATAAATTAAAGGGCAAACAAGAGCAAGCTTTAACAAATATAATCGAAGCAATGGAATTTGCTTCAGATGAAAATTTAATTTCATACTTTCTTTTCAATGTGGGCCATATTATTGATTTATTGAAAGAGGTGTATAAAATTCAGGCTACCCAAATCACAAATATTCCTGATTCGTTTATTGAGAAACTAAAACTCGCGATTGATAAAACAGAAAAATTTAAGAATCCCCATTCAGAGGCAGGCTTAAGTACGCGTGAACTGGATATCCTTAAACTTGTTGCCGAAGATTTAACAAACCAGGAAATAGCTGATAAATTATTTATTTCCCTTAATACGGTTAAAACACATTTCAAGAATATTTACTTCAAACTTGAAGTAGACAACCGGGCAAAAGCATTTGCCAAAGCAAAAGAGCTCGGTTTGATCTAAATTACAGTGGGTTATCCCAATCCAAAACATCTTTCATTTAATAAATCACCCTCCGAATCACCCTTGCGGGTGATTTTTTTTTGATGGGTGAGCCCCATCTTTGCCATTGAATTTAATAACAATAAATCATGAAAAGCAAGACAATAATAAAAGTACAGGGACATCTTGATGAAAAATGGAGGGATTGGTTTGATGGTATGGATATTATCTATGAAGGAGACAACACCATTCTTTCCGGAAAAGTAAAAGATGAAGCATTTATGCATGGAATTTTAAATCTGATAAGGGACTTAAACCTGAAACTAATTTCAGTTAATCCTGCTGAAGAAGAACATGATAATAAGTTATTTAATAATTAAAATAAACAGATAAATATGAAAAAGCTTAGCCTAACAACACTAATAATTGCCATGTTCACAACACTGGCTTTTAATCAAAACCTTACACAAACAGTTAGAGGTACCTTAATTGATGCCGACAGTAAATTGCCGCTAATATTTGCAACGGTAATGATACCCGGTTCTGACCCGTTAATTGGTACGGTAAGCGATTTGGACGGTACGTTTAAATTGGTAAATATACCGGTTGGTAGAATTACATTGCAATTCTCTTACCTGGGTTATGAAGACAAAACCATTCCTAATATTGAGGTGAACTCCGGTAAAGAAGTAGTATTAAATCTAAACATGCAGGAATCAGCAGTGAAACTGGATGAAGTAGTTATTAAGGCATACAAGAATAAGGGTGAAGCATTAAACAATATGGCGCTGATTAGCGCACGGTCAATTTCTGTAGAAGAAACAAAACGTTATGCCGGTGGCTTCAGCGACCCTTCCCGCATATTGTCATCTTTTGCCGGGGTAGCAAATTCTCCGAATGGAGAAAACGATATCATTGTAAGGGGAAATTCACCCAAATACGTCCAATGGCGTCTGGAAGGGGTTGAAATTTCAAACCCCAGTCATTTTGGTGATCAAAACTCAATAAAAGGTGGAATTAGCGCGCTGAACAATAATTTATTAGCTACTTCGGATTTTTATACCGGTGCATTTTCACCCGAATATGGAGATGTTTTATCAGGAGTTTACGATGTAAAACTCAGGGCAGGAAATAACGAAAAATTTGAATCTGCCATCGGGTTTGGTATTCTGGGCACTGATCTTACACTGGAAGGCCCGTTTAAAAAAGGGTACGCCGGTTCTTACCTTGTAAATTATAGGTACTCTACAGCTTCATTGATTAACGACCTTGGCCTTGTTGATGTTGATGGGGATTTGAAATTTCAGGATGCGACTTTTAAAGTAGTCCTGCCGACTAAAAACATGGGTATATTTTCTTTTTTCGGATTGGGAGGTTTGAGTGGGTTTTTACAGAAAGATATAAAACCTGATGGGCAGGCTATACCCGGTAATAAAATCATACAGGCTGATATTATCAAAGATTATGACAAGGGTACTTACTTGTTCAACACCGGGATGAATCACACCTTAAGTATTAACAATAACAGCTTTATTACAACTTCGCTTTCCTATTCGGGTAGTGGCCTTAATGATGATGTTTTTGAGTCAGGAATAATAAAAATATACAATGGCGAAGGGGGATTTTCACTTGATACAATGGGTAGAACGTTAAATTATAAGAGTAAGTCAACGGAATCGAAATACAGAGGGGCTATAACATACAGCAACAAATTAAATGCAAAAAACAAAATTAAAGCAGGTACAAAGTACGCTTTTATTAATTATGATTATAATCAAAGTTGGCTACAGGATGATGGAGTCACCAGGTTTACTGCAGTGGATTTCGACGAAAATGTAAGTACTGTAAGCAATTTTATAAGCTGGAGATACCGGTTAAATGAAGACATTACTATCGTATCCGGACTTCATAACATGAATGTTTTATTCAACAATAAGCGTACACTGGAACCACGAATTGCTGTAAACTGGAAGCTCAACAGCACAAGTTCAGTCCACGCCGGATATGGCCAACACAGTACCATGGAAAGTATACACAACTACTTTGCTAAGGTAGAATTGGAAGACGGAAGTATAATTGAGCCTAACACAGATCTGGATCTGCTAAAGGCACACCATTATGTTGTGGGGTACGAAAAACGTTTCACGGAGCATTTAATGGCAAAAATAGAAGTTTACTATCAGGGGCTATATGATTTGCCTGTAGAAAACATTGATACGAGTTATTATGCAACCATAAATGAAGGGACGGATTTTAGATATGTTGATTTAGTAAATGAAGGAAC
>JABMQA010001082.1 GCA_013203545.1 Bacteroidota bacterium | reverse complement strand
TCGTAATACTTATACGCTTGAGGTTTATGAGCAGGTAAATGAATTGGTACGATTTACTCCCAAAGCACTATTGGCTTTAAAGGCATATGATATGGCACAAAACGAACAGCAGGAAACAAAAGCCATGGAAAGGATAAAGAAACTTCCTGAGGAATTTAATTTGCTAAGGAGGCAATTTGAACTTGTATATGGTAAAACGCGTTTACTTACAAAGCCTGAAGGTTATAATCTTTATATTCCTGATCAGGATCATCATTCTCATTTGGCAAACCAAACCATATCATTCGATTGGCAATTTTTTGCAGAAATATTGTTCCTGGAAAAAATAGAGAACGAATTTTAAACAAATAAAACTTTAACAGATTTACCTGACATTGGGGATTCCCTCGCAGAAAAATTAAAAATAATTGGGATAACCAACGAGCAAGAATTAAAAGATACAGAAAGTGAAAATGCAATAATAATAATTTCCACTCTTGAAGACAATCCTGATTGTAATAATATGTTGTATAAATTTGAACGAGTAATACAGGGTATTGGATGACACAGATATAACAAAAAGAATTTTATTTTTACAGTGTAAAAGAAAAAACCAAGATGGCTTTTGTAGGCAAGATAGTCAAAAGTGCTGTTAATATTAAGGATAAATTCCTAATTGGTAGTATAAAAGATGTTTATGCATCTCAGCGAAATACGCTGAAAAAAAATCTTGAGAAAGCTGCAGGAACAGCATTTGGAAAGGCTTACCAATTTGACAGAATATTAAAGTCAGGTGACATTATTGATCAATTCCGTAATAATGTTCCTATGTACAACTATGAATCGATTTACAGGGATTGGTGGCACAAAACCCTGAAAGGAGAGAGGAACATTTGCTGGCCAGGAAGAATAAAGTATTTTGCTCTCAGTTCTGGCACTTCCACTGCATCAAGCAAACAAATACCTATTTCACCTGATATGCTTCAGTCGATGAAGCGTGCTGGTATCCGGCATTTTTGTACCCTGAGTCAGCTTAAAGTACCAGACAGCTTCTACGAAAAACATATTCTTTTGCTTGGCGGAAGCACACAGTTGAATCGTATCGGGAAAAATTTTGAAGGTGATCTAAGCGGCATTCTCTCAAAAAATCTCCCTGGATGGGCATATTCATTCTACCGTCCGGGCAAGATAATCGCCAGGGAGCGTGACTGGAATACCAAGTTACAACAGATCACCAGTGAAGCACAAAACTGGGATATTGGAGTTATTGCCAGAGTTCCCGCGTGGGTGCAAATTCTTCTGGAAAAGATCATCGATTATTATAAACTGAAACATATCCATGAAATATGGCCAAATTTTATGATTTATGCCCATGGCGGAGTCTCATTTGAACCCTATAAAAAAGGTTTCTCTAAACTCCTTGGTAAAGATATCCATTATATGGAAACCTACCTTGCATCAGAAGGATTCCTGGCATTCCAGAAAGCATACGGAATAAATGTTATGCAACTTGTTCTTAAAAATGGGGTTTTTTTTGAATTTGTTCCCTTTAGTGAAGATAATTTTACGCCTGACGGGGAAATGAAAGAAAATATCTACACGCAAACTCTCAATGAGGTGGAGGAAAACAGGGAATATGCCATTTTGATCAGTACCTGTGCCGGAGCATGGCGATATCTGATAGGAGATACCATTAGATTTACTTCAGCAAAAGATTACGAAATGGTTATTACCGGCAGAACAAAACATTTTCTTAGCCTGTGTGGTGAGCACCTCTCGATCGATAATATGAATAAAGCAATAAAAATCGTCTCAGTAGAATTTGGTATTCAAATTAATGAGTTTACAGTTGCAGGCATTCCATATAATAACCTTTTTGCCCATAAATGGTATGTTGGATCGAATAAGAAAATTGATAACGGATCGTTCAGGAAAAGGCTGGACCAGGTTCTTATGGAATTGAATGATGACTATACAACCGAAAGAAAAGCAGCATTGCAGGAAGTTTTCGTCGAAATTATCCCTAACAGTATTTTTTATAACTGGATGGAAATTAAAGGAAAAATGGGAGGACAGCACAAATTTCCAAGAGTGATGAAAAATGAACTTCTTAATGACTGG
>JABMQA010001081.1 GCA_013203545.1 Bacteroidota bacterium | reverse complement strand
TTGATTCAATTATCGTTTTCTGATTATTGGTAAGATTTTCTACGACCTTTTCATTTGAATGAATTGATACCCAAAATGAATCAGTAAAATTGAAATTTACTTTGTTGCCATTGTAATTGTATCAGTCCCTGCAATATGCGCTGCGGATTTAGTCCAACCATCATTACAGATGCTTCTTCCATTGCTTCGGGGCGTTCGTGGGCCTGGCGAATGTTGAGGGCAGGGTAGTTCATGGTGGAGGAGTTGAAATATGCGTTATTGTTCAACGATTTCCCAATAGCCTGTTCTTTCATCGCCTTTCCTTAGCAATTTATTTTCATTTTTCAACTTTTCAATATCTCTTAAAATAGTTCTTTTTGATACACCCAGAATTTCCGCTAAGGCTACTGTGGTAATTTTGCTATTTGATGTTATATATTCCAGAATTTTAGACAATCGTTCGGTGACATCTTCGGTGACATCTTCGGTGACATCTTCGGTGACATCTTTATTTGAAAAAATTGTAATCCAAAAGGAGTCAGAAAAATAAAATTTTACCCTGTTTCCATTTACCTTGCATGCGTTTGTAACACGTTTGATACCAGTCCCTGCTTTTTCCATAAAGTCTGTTCTCGAAAGCAAATCAGCCAACAAGCGATTACGTGCTTCACTCTTCTTTCCAAATTCACTTTCAGGAAACAATAATTCTCCCTTATTATTTATGATGATATTACTTTTCAGTTTCTCAATGGCAATAGTATCGCCCAGGAAATAATCGAAATGAATAATCGCATTAACAATGGCCTCTCTATACGCTTCGATTGGGTATTCAGGAAACTCTTTTCGTTTAATATCCTTAATTTCGTACCGAACTGGTATCAGTTCTTTAAGATAAATTATTGCAAATTCGATATTTCCTATGATACCGCGGTCAACAACTTTTTTATCAAGGATGTCCACACGCTTATCATCATAAAAATGGATACACCTGATTTTTGAGCTGATAACATATTTGTAAGGCTCTCTGGCAAAATATAATACACCTGCATTTGTAAATCCTTCATCCGTTAACACGCGAAGGTTTCGTAATAGTTCTTGCTTAGGTAAATTGTATGAAATTCCGGCCAGTTTCAGGTAGTAAGTAAATTTTTCATCATCAAAATCTTTCCAGTCAAAACTATCACAGATTTGTTCGTCAAACCTTACTTTACCTGATTTTATGGCAAGGGAAAGAATTTCATTTCTTGTCATTTTCTGGGAATTAGCTCCCATGCGCATAAAGAAACCGGTTGAGCAGGAATAGGGTTTGTTTTTGCCTTCGGGAATCTCGACAGCTAAAATATTATCTATTTCAACCAGATTAATAATTATTGAAGGATCGCAGTTGTAGGCAATATCCTGAATCTGTGATCTTAACCTGTTCGTGATTTCAAAACCTTTGAGAATACCTGTATCTGAAATACCAAGATAAATAACACCTCCTGATCCATTAGCAAAAGCGACCATTTCTTTCTGGAGGCTTTTATCGAAAGTTTCTTTGAATTCGATGAATTGTCCTTCACCTAATTCTGTGATTTTATCTATGTTATGTGGGTTTACGTCAGGCATATTTGGTTATTGGAACGCGGATGATACGTGTTGGGATTGGCCGGTATGTCTTCGAGCCAGCCCCAGTAGTTAAAACTGTTGTAGTAAGACAGGGCGCGTACTTTGTAGCCTTTTTCGAGGAGGAGTTCGGTTAGGTGCGAGCCTATGAAGCCGTCGGCGCCGGTGACTAAAGTTTTCATGTTTGTTGTTTGGGGTTTGTTGTTTGGTGTTTGTTGTTCCGGGTTTGTTGTTTGGGGTTTGTTGTTTGCACTAAAGGTTGTAAAGGCCAGCTTTGTTTCTATTCTATATTTTCTGATTCGTACAGTAAAAAGCTTCCGAATTCAAACATTTGTTAATTTATCAATTAGCTCTTTTGCATCGAGGTTTATTTTTGAGAATGCAAACCATTTTTTTCCAAGGTCTTTCAATGAGGCACCGATATGATAAACAATGGTATGGTCGATAATTAAGAACCTGTCGTGCGATTTTGTAAATGTTTTAACTTCAATCTTAGGGTATTGGGCATTAAATTTTTTCAGATCCAGTTTTAGTTGTGTTGAAATAGTAGCGGTGTATATTGTAGTTTCTACATATGGATTTCTTTTTGACAATAAGACCAGCACGCTCTCGTCGATATAATTATCTATCAATACAATTGACTTTGTTGCTGATTTAATAATATCTGATACAAACAGGTATGCATCAAATATTTGTCCATCGAAAAAAATACCTTGTTTGGGCGGAAGATGTGTATTAATAAGTAAGTCAAATTTCTGGTCGTGGTCAATAAGTTTGCTTTCAATCTTATCAATGCGTTGGTTGGTAACGTATCCTTTCAGTAAATAATCCTTTAAGACTTGCTTAGCCCAAATACGAAACTGTGTGCCTCGCTGTGACTTGACCCGATAGCCCACTGAGATGATGACATCGAGATTGTAAAAAGCTATTTTCCTTTTTACTTTTCTTAAACCTTCAAATTGAACTGTCAAGTATTCCTTGACTGTTGAGGCTGCATCAAGTTCTCGTTCTTTAAAAATATTGTTAATATGAAGACTGATATTCTGTTTTGTAGCATTGAACAATTCGACCATCTGTGCCTGGGAGAGCCAAACTGTTTCATCCTCCACCCTGACTTCAATTTGGAAATCAGCACTTTCAAAGGCTTTATAAATTACTATTTCACCTTGTTCCATGAATTTCGGATTATTTTTGTCTCGGGCTCTTTAAGGATCACTGATTATAAAGATTGGGCTTGTTTATGCGGATTTTTTTATCTGCGGGCTTCCGTCCCCGATAGCTATCGGGGATCTGCCATGCATTCCGGCTTGCTGTCATGCAAGAACCTGTTTTCATATAAACGTTCTGCTAATTTGGAACAGTTTGCCACGGCCTTCCGCCAACCCTGCTGGCCATTGCGGGAAGGCCTCGCAAAGACTGTTGTTACTATTGGGTT
>JABMQA010000095.1 GCA_013203545.1 Bacteroidota bacterium | reverse complement strand
CCCATTGCTGGTGTAGGGCACCAAAATATCAAAGAGATTATCAAAAACAATGACTGTTGGCAACGACTGGGCTGCTTCCAGTCCTCCGGGCAGAAGGGTGATATAATTTCTTGTGATATTTTGACCGGTAATTATCATCCCCGTCGTAGCCAGTGGGTTCGCATCAGGAAGGGAAAAACCGAATCCGTTATCAAACGATGCGCCACTTGCTTTTACAGGAAAATCACCAAATATTTCAACAACATCGTTTCCTGCATTTGTAACGGTCTGAAAGCGATAATCCACCACCAGGTCGTTAAAATCGTAATCACCTTTTCCGGGATAGAGATCCTCAAATGCCAGGCTGCCATAGCCTTCGGCAGGGAAGTAATTATCAAAAGCACGGAGGGGATCAAATGGGTAATCATCTTCATCATCCGGAACACCATCCAGGTCCGAATCGATGATTGTCGGCCCGTATTGGCCTACTATATAAAAACCGGTGTAGCCGGATGTGGTAGAACTGCCAAGAATTACCATTGTATTATCGCCCAGCGCAATATTTGCAATGGGGTGCCGTAACTGATAAATAGAATGATTCATCACTACTTCGTGATCTACCGGCATTTCCCAGGTAGTAGTAAGATTATTAATGGTCATCATATTTGACTCAACATGATATCCATTTCCTTGATTAGAGGTAACAAGATGAACCATATCTTCATCCAGTTTACAAATACTGGTATGATACGAGTAGGATGCACCCTTAAAGTGAATGTTGGGTCCTTTGATTAAAGAAAGGCCATTCGCCTCTACAACCATGGTACGATGATCGGCTACATACATCACTTTATCGGTAGCGACTTTCTTGAGGTCATTTCCGCTATAGTTGCTGGTCTCAATAACAATTTGCGGTCCCTGACTGAGTGCAGGCCCATTGAATTCACAAACCTTTCCAAGATAGGTCATCCAGGGATAATTATTATATCCCACAACAAATTTGTTATCCGACAATGCCACAACATGTACCGGTAAGTATGGGGAAATGCTTTGTGACAATATCATATACTCAGTTCCCATTACAATGGATTGACCGGAAATATCGGCTGTTTTTACCATCACACCTGAGGGTGATTGGGATAAATAACCAAGAATAATCTTCTGGGAGCTTAGGGCATCCACCCGTAGATTGTATATTGCGGGATTGACCAAAACAAATTCCTGGTCAACAACCGAAATGTTTTGACCGGAAATCTGAGCAAGCACAACAACACCTCTTGATGAACCGGTGTTTTCAATAAATGAAAGCATTACTGCTGTTTCACTAAGTAATGTAGCAGTGGGATAGATAACATCATTAACAGAACTAATCGGAACAGGTGTTCCAAATTCCACGGTTGTCCCATCCAGACAACTGCCGATTACAGCCCAGCCCTGTAGGGTCATATCGCTGTAGAAAAGCAGAAAATCGTAATCATTTATTGCTACGGCGCTCATCTCATAGGCCTTATTATCTCCCAGACCGCTCCAACTCTGATACGGATTAAATGTAGCCTCGTCCGATTTAAAAAAGTTACCGGGTTCTGCCGATGCCGATTCACCTAAATCTTTTCCAACCATAATTTGCTGGCCCGACACAGCGTACTCCGATCCGTTTATTAACAATACGTCAACCAACTTTGGAAGGGTCAGTTTCACCGGGTTTCCATCAGCCACTCCTTTGAAGTATCTAATTGTTTTATCAACAGAAGTAATGTTGATGACGCCCTCCTGTGGCAGATTGGATACGGGTATCTCAATGTGATTATACATTTTCCAGTCGAAACCTGCAGGAACAGTAACATCATTCAAAGTTGACACACCATCCGGAATTGTTTGTACTGGTTCTAAATCTTTCTTACAGGCGGAAAATAGTAGGGATATCGCGATGAGGACAGGTAAAAATTTTTTCATAAATATGCTTTTTTGTTGATTTGCTCAGCGCTTCAAATTCCAAACCATTAACATTTCTACCTGATTTTATGGCAATTAATAAACCAACAAATTGCATTCTTTCCAAATATGAGACACCTGGATGTTCACACAATTTTCATGAAAAAATTGAAATAATATGGTTTTTTTTAGGAAAACATTACATTTGCTCAAATTGATTTTACGTGTTAATATTCTATATATCATAAATACATAAATATCATTAAAAATGAAACTATTTACAAGACTATTAGGCCTGCTTTTGGGAATACTTTTGGGAATACTTTTCTTTTCATCACAAGGTCACGCACAAATTACAACCGGAAAGGAAAATATCAAGGAACAAATGCACCATGAAATACCTGATGACAGTTACAAACCCAACAATTTCAAGCATAAAAAAACCTCACCGGCCTTCACCTACCGTGATGGGGTATTTTTCACCACACAGGTTAATGTAAACGAACTGGGGCAAAATATACTTGGTGATGCTGCCAACGAGCCTTCCATCACCATTGACCCGACTGATCCCGCCAGGATAGCCATCGGATGGCGGCAGTTTGACGATGTGAACAACAATTTCAGACAGGCAGGTTATGGATATACCTCGGACTTTGGTGAGACATGGACTTTTCCGGGAGTGATCGATCCGGGTGTTTTTCGGTCTGACCCTGTTCTGGATTGCGATTCGGAAGGTAACTTCTATTACAATAGTTTAACATTCAATACATCAGGTGACTATATCTGTGATGTTTTTAAAATTGAAGCCGGAGGTTATACCTGGGACGAAGGCACCTTTGCCCAGGGCGGTGACAAGCAATGGATGGTGATAGACAAAACCGGTGGACAGGGTGATGGCAATATTTACTCCTTCTGGACCCAGTCGTGGAGTGTTTGCTACCCCGGACATTTTACACGCTCAGTTGATGGAAATACAAGTTATGAGGATTGCGAAGAGGTTGATGGGGAACCATCATGGGGTACAATGGCTGTAGGTCCAGAAGGTGAATTATACATTGTGGGCGACGGTTCATGGCTCGGATTGGTCGTAGCCAGATCGAGCACAGCATCCAATCCGGATATGCCGGTGGACTGGGATTTCTATTCCACCGTAGATCTGGACGGCTACCTCGCCATATGGCCAGAGGTAAATCCTGCAGGATTACTTGGACAGGCCTACATCGATGTAGATAAATCAGGCGGTCCCGGCAACGGCTATGTTTATGTGCTCGCCTCCGTTGAGAGAAACAGCAATTCTGATCCGGGCGATGTGATGTTGGCCAGGAGTACGGATGGCGGAGTAACCTGGGAGGAACCAATCCGCATCAATGATGACTCCGGCACCAGCAATTACCAGTGGTTTGGAACCCTATCGGTGGCACCAAACGGTCGTATCGATGTCGTGTGGCTTGATACACGTGACGCGTTGCCAGGTTCATACATGTCGTCACTTTACTATTGCTTCTCGCTCGATCAGGGCGATACCTGGTCGGAAAATATCCGATTATCCGCTTCATTCGATCCTCATGTAGGATGGCCAAATCAGGATAAAATGGGCGACTATTTCCATATGGTCTCCGACGATGAGAGCGCACACCTCGCTTGGGCCGGTACATTCAATGAGGAGCAGGATGTGTACTACGGAAGGATTACACCACTGGCAACCGTGATTGCGGATGCAAACCTTTCTGGAAATACTTTTTCATTATCCTGCTATCCCAATCCATCAAATGGACAAACCACCATAAGGTATATGTTACCCGATAATTATGATGTCGGACTAACTCTAATTGATTTGTACGGTAAGGATATCAGGGTACTGCTAAATGCTCATCAACAGGCAGGTTCGCAAAAGATTGTCATCCATACCGGAGATCTTAACGGGGGCGTTTATTTCTGCCGTTTACAGGCCGGTTCACAAACTGAAACCACAAGGATCGTTGTCTTGAAATAAAAATCCATATTAAAAAACGTATAAAAATCACTTTCGACAAACAGGTTTGGTTATTCCGATCTTTTGATCAACATTAAAAAATTAATTTTGAAACCGAAATCGCAATACGCACAACTTCAGATCAGCACAAAACAGGCAGAAGAGATTGCCCTGGATTTATATGGCATTACGGGGGAAGTCACCCCATTACCCGGTGAACTCGACTTTAATTTCAGGATAAAAACCAACACAGGTAGCTTTATTTTAAAGATCAGCCGGCCGGATGTATTCGATGATTTTATCGATTTTCAACAGAATATTCTTATTCATCTCCAGCTATCAATGCCAAAAATTACCTCCCCTCAGATTATTCCCGACATTCATGGAAACGGTACCGGTACAATAAGTGACTATCAGGGAAAAGAAAGAAAAGTTCGGCTTTTGACCTGGATTGATGGAAGACTCTGGTCTGGGGTAAATCCTCAAAAAGCAGAATTATTATTCAGTCTGGGTGAGCAGGCCGGGAAAATTACAAAAGCATTGCAAGGTTTTGATCATCCATATGCACACCGTGAATTTGAATGGGATTTATCTCAGGCTGAATGGACTATTCAGCATACAGACCTTTTTGATGGGGACAATAAAACAATCGTACAATTTTTCCAGGAACGATTCATAAATAATCTTCCCAAAATTAAATCCCAGCGCCATGGCGTTGTCCATAACGATGCCAACGACAACAACGTGGTGGTTTCAGATGATTTGATAAACCCGGAAGTTATTTCAATTATTGATTACGGGGATGCTATTCATACCGCAATTATCAACGACCTGGCCATTACCATTGCCTATGCCGTGATGAACAAACCGGATGTGTTATCAGCTGCTTTACCTGTAGTGAGAGCGTATCATAAATCTTTTCCATTGCTGGAAGAAGAGTTGGAGTTACTCTACACCCTCATTGTCATGCGATTGGTTATCAGCGTCACCAAGTCAGCCATCAACAAACTGAAGGAACCGGACAATCAATATTTATTGGTCAGTGAAAAGCCAGCCTGGGTAGTATTGAAAAAATGGTATCAGACCAGCGAACAGCTCGCCCATTATAGTTTCAGGGATGCATGCGGATTTACTGCCCATCCAAATGAGGAGAGCTTTGCCCGTTGGGCTAAACAAAATTCATTTGGTTTGAATGAAATGTTCCCTTCCCTTTCATGCATAGGTGCCACCAGGGTTGATATGGGTTTAGCAAGTAACTGGCTTGGAAACAAAGCTGATTACAGTGACCCTGAATTTATTTCCTACAAGATCAACAAGATTAAGCTG
>JABMQA010001080.1 GCA_013203545.1 Bacteroidota bacterium | reverse complement strand
CCCAAAACATCAGCTTCTGCCTGTGCAAAATCAGCTTTTGCTTCAAGGAGTTTTGTATTCAGCGCTTCCCCTTCTTCCACAGCATTCCCCGCCAGCCTCAACTCCTCAGCTCTGGCCTCCAGCGCTTCATTTGCTGTTTCCTTCAACCTTACTGCATACTGAAGGTTCAGAAATATTTTCTCGATTTCATTCTTTATCGATTCCTTTTTATAGGCTAAATCCTCGCTGGCTTCGTTCCACAATGCTTTTCTTTGTCTTACTACGGCGGATCGTTCACCCGAAGAAATGATATCCCATTCGAGGTTTAGCCCCGCTAAAAAATAAGACCTCGGTGTGAGCGGAATACCCTTGTTATTGTTGTACTGCATAAAAAGTGTCAACCCGGGGATATACTCCTTTTTAGCCGCATCCACTCCCAGATCAGCCTTTTGTACAGTAAGTCCTGCTATTTCGAGGGAGGGATTGTCCTGCAGGGCTTCGGTAGTATAATCCTGCCGGTTCACCGGGAGTGGCACGAGGGCAGCGTCCATCACCAGCAGTGGTTGCTGGTTAAACCCCAGCCCCAGCATTTGTTTAAACGTCAGGATATAATCTTCCTTTTTGTTTTGTGCTTTCAACAATTCCTGCTCCTGTTCGCTGATTTCAGCACGCAAAGCTTTAACATCCACAGCCAGTATTTCTCCATATTCCTGTGCATTAATGGCATCGTTATATTCCGCCTTTTTATATTCAAGTTGATACTTTGCGGCATCCTCACGCTTCGATTCAAGTAAAATCCCATAGTACAACTCCTTAACCCCATACAGCACTTCCGATATCACGTTTTTCTTTTCAATTTCACTGATCCTCAAATCTGTTTCGGAGATTTTTTTTCCGGTATTGATGGTTGTTAACTGGCTGATTGGCTGGTAAAGGCCAATATTTGCCTTGTAAAAATAATTGTCTCCGTGTACCAGTATCATGTCTTTGGGTGGCAACGGGAGATATTCATCCAGAATCTCATCGATCCATCCCACATCGATCAGATCATCATAAATATGGTTGAATTCGCCTTTATAGACATGAATGTTGGGATCACTGTTGTAGGCAAAATTTCCTTCCAGCTTTAACCTCGGATAGAAATTGCTTTTCATTTCAGTGAGCTTGCCCTTTTCATTCTCTATCCTGTACTGAAATATTTTGATCAGCCTGTTGTTATTCTGAGCCATTTGGAGCGACTGATCAAGGTTAAGATGGATGGTGTCCTGCCCATAAGCAATGACTGCAAAAAAAACGCTTACTAAAAACAAGGGTATGATTTTATTGCTCATATTTATTGGTTTTTTAGTCGCCTATCATTTTTCTGTCTTTAATAATTAAGCCATACAGCGCTGGTATTACCATCAAAGTAAGGATCATCGAAACCACAATTCCGAAAGCAAATACACTGGCCAGGGGTGCCCAAAGAGGGTCCTTCATAACGATCATAGGCACCACTCCTATGGCAGCAGCCATTGTTGTTAAAAAGATGGGGCGAAGCCTTCTTTTGGCCGATTCTTTTGCTGCTTCGGCATAACTTACTTTTTCCTCCCTAACGAGCGAATCTGAAAAATCCACAATGATCAGGGCATTTCTGATTACGATACCAACCAGGGCTATCAATCCGACAAAAGCCGTAAAGCTGAATACATTTCCGGTAACGATCAAACCCAGCACTGCGCCAAACAGCGTTAAAGGTATGGATACCATTATGATCAGCGGCCTGGCAATATCTTTAAACTGAAAGAGCAGAATTACAAAGATGCTTACAACACTGATGATGAGCGCGATGATCATCTGGCCGAAAGTTGTATTCTGGTTTTTGATGTCGCCACCCCACTCCAGGGTATAGCCCGGTTTTAGTTTAAGGCTGTCGATGGCAGGTTGTACGTTTGCCAGCACCTCCGAAGAGAGATATCCATTATCGGGTTTGCAACCAGTTGTTAAGGTTGGTATTCCGTTTCTCCTGGTGATTTTTCCTGTTTGCCATTTTGGAATTATATCGGCAATCTGTCGCAAGGGAATGTACTTTGGAAAAAACGGGTTACCGATATAGGTGTTGCTTACATCGCTGAAATCGTCACGCAGTTTTTGTTCCAGCCTGAAAATGATGTTCAACGGATCGTCACCATTCCATAAGGTTGAAATGGGGGCTCCGTGGAATCCTGCACCAAGCATGCCGGCAATAATTTCCGTTGAATACCCCAGCCTGTTGGCTGTTTGTTCGTCAACATTTACATCTAAAATAAAATTGTGGTCAAAATCCTGCCGGACCAACCTGCTTCCGTCAGCCTTTCTGAATATTTCCTTAATGGTTTCGCCAATGGTGTTCAATTCGTTAATATCACTTCCGAACAATCTTACTTCCACAGGGGATGTTGTGGGTACACCCTGGGCAAACTGCATAACATCCACCCTTGCATCGGGAAGATAGGCTTTAAGCTTGTCAAGATAGTACGGGGCCAGCTCCTCGGTAAGCGCTGAGGTGGTTGTATTCACCAGGATCATGGCATAGCTTTCTTCCGGAAAAACAGGTGCAAAGCTGTAGTAAACACGCGGCGCAGAAGTGCCGATAAACGATGCAAAAGCCGTTATGTTGGTATCCCTGAGTAAAATCTCTTCAATTTTTCTGACATCCGCATCTGTAATGTTGAACTTTGTACCCATGGGTTCAAAAATCTGCACTACAAACTGGTTGCGCTGGGCATTCGGGAAAAATTGCTGTTTGGGAATGTTGAACATCAATGCACCCACTACAACCAAGGCCAGGCCAAGAAAAACGGTTACTGCTTTTCGTTTCATGGCCCATTCCACACCCTTGTCAAATATAAACTGGATGGCATCCAATACACTGAACTTTTTCTTCCCGGTGCTTTGATCCTTACCCTTTAACCCTTTTCTAATAAAAAGATAGGCCAGGAAAGGGGTCATGAAAAACGCCACAAACAGTGAGCATGTCATCGAGATGGCAACGGTTATCGGTAGTGTGATCAGGAATTGCCCGGTGGCGCCGCTCAATATAAAAACCAGGGGTAAAAAAGCCATCACAATCGAAAGGGTGGAGGTGAAGAGGGATACTGAAAATTCGGTGGCACTTTTCCATGCAGCCTCAAACCGGCTTAACCCTGCATCAAGCTTGTCGATGTAATTATCGATAACCACAACGGCATTGTCCACCACCATACCCAAAACCACAATGAGCGCTGCCAGGCTCACCTGTTGCAATTCATAGCCAAACAGGTTCAGGAAAGTAAAGGTCATCCCAATGGAAACGGGAATGGAAAATGCCGCGATTAATGCCACCCGTAAGGGCAACAGCAGCATGATAACAATTATGACTGAACCGACGGCAATTAAAAATTCACGCATGAAATCAGTTATGGCACTTTTTACTACTTCGGGTTGGTTGTTGATAATTGTTAGATTTAAATCACCGGGTAAATACAATTTGGTTTCGTCAAGTGCTTTGTTAACCTCTTTTCCAAATTCAACGATATTATAACCCGCCTGCATTTGAAGTGATACCAGCATTGCATTGCTGTTGCGCCCGTTAATTCTGATCAGCTGGGTTGGGTCAACCTGACTTCTTTCAACCCTTGCAATGTCCTGAACCTTCAGAATAGTCCCATCGGGGATTATTTTTATGATCTGGTTTTTTATGGCCTCAACATTCGAATAGAGGCCTGATGTGTGCATTTTTACTTTTGTATTTTCAGTTTCAACATATCCGGAATAGGAGATCGTGTTTTGTGATTTCAGCGCTTCAACAACCTGAAGCACACTCAGGCTGTATTGGGCAAGTTTTTTAGAATCAAACAATACATTTACTTCATCGGGTTGGTATCCCAGATGACTGATGTTGGAGACCGCCGGGATTCTTCGCAGACTGTTTTCGATGGTTTCGATGCAATCTTTCAAATCACTGTAACTGCGCTGATCCGTTTCCACGGCAATGAGTAAGGAAACCACATCACCGAAGTCGGAATCCACAATGGGGCCGATCACGCTTTGTGGCAACGAAATTTCCTTGAGTTGGAAAAGCCCCTGGCCCAACCTTTCCCAAAACAGGTCGGGAATATCAACCCAATCCTCGAGGGTTACGGTTAGGGTGACCAGGCCATCGATTGTGGTAGAATAGGTTTCTGATCTGTCAACCTCCTTATAGGTGAACAGTTGTTCCTCTAATGGTTTTGTAAGCTGATCCTGAACCTGTGCTGCTGTTGCACCGGGGTAAAATGCAATAACCAGGGCCTGCCGGATGGTAATCTCAGGAGAGGATCGCCTTGGCATGGTTAAAAGGGAATATATTCCGATGGCAAAAATCATCATAATGATGATCAGCGACACCTGGTTGTATTTCAGTGATGATCGTATAATGTTCATGGCGCAGGGAGATTAATTTTTTTTTCCAATAATTTTAACTTCTGCGCCTTCATACAGCTTTGTTCCCCCTTCGGTTACAATGGTGTCACCCGGGTTCAGCCCAGAGGTAATTATCACCTGCTTCCCGATAGCATGCCCTGTTCTTACATATTGTTTACCTGCTACCTTATCCTTTACAATATAAACAAAGGTTTCCCCATTTGCACTTCTGTTGATAGCCCGGGTTGGAATGCTGATCTGCTTATCAACCTGTCCTGAGGGAATGCCAACATGGGCAATCATGCCCGGCTTAAGGATAAATCCGGCGTTTTCAATCAGTGCTTTAACTTCAAACGCCCTCGAAAAACGCTCAGCTTCAGGTGCGATCCGTTGGATGATCGCCTCCAACAGGGTGTCGTGAACAGACGGTATGATCACCTCAACTTTTTTACCAAGCGTGATGATGGAAATTTCATTCTCAGGAACCATGGCCTTCACAAAAACCTTTTCGGTATGGATCAATTGAAAGATGGGAAATCCCTGTTTAACAATTTCACCCGGATAGACATGATCAAAAGATATCCAACCATCGTCAGGGGCTTGCAGGCTGGTATAGTTTATCTGTTCCTGTTTGTACTCATAATCAGCTTTAGCTTCTTTGTAAAGAGCCGTTATTTTATCGTAATCACTCTGTGTGAGGCTGTTTTTATCGTATAACTTTTTAAGCCGGTTGTATTCTTTGGTGGCCCGGTCGAATTGAGCTTCAGCTGCATCGAGGGCAAACTGGTAATCTGTAGCTACCAGTTCGGCTATAGGCTGATCCTTTTTTACATAGGTGCCCTCTTCAATAAAAACTTTGTTTAACTTCCCGGATACCATAAACCCGAAATTAACGGATTTATACGCTGTAATTGTTCCGCTATAGGTGAGGACATTGTCTATAAATTCTTCGGACACTTTGTAAATCCCTACCGGAATTGCAGGTTTTTGGGTTGGCGCATTATTTTTACTTGTACACCCAATAATCATGAATGCCAGGCAAAATAACACGAGGTGGTTTTTGATCATCTTAGCACAGAATTTGATTAATAAAGGGCAATATCTTTCCCCCATATCTTTTTAATGCAAAATTAAGAAATTATGTGATGTATTGATCATTTAAATCATTTCCTCCTTTTACTATTTTTGCCGCACAATTAAAAACGCGATTACCATGGAAAAAGATTTTAGTGTAAATGTTAATTCAGAAATCGGCGAATTAGAAGCCGTTATCATCCATACTGTTGGTAGTGAGGTGGAAAATATGACCCCTGAAAATGCTGAACGTGCTTTGTATAGTGACATTCTTAACTTGTCAGTGGCAAAGCAGGAATATGCCCAACTCAGAGGCGTACTGAAAAATGTTAGTCGCGTTTTTGAAGTAACGGATCTTTTGGTTTCCATACTCAAAAATGATAAGGTAAAAACTGATCTTATTCAAAAATTGTGTTTCAGTTGTAGTGATCATCAAACCCTCGATTTTCTGTCTGATTTGGAGCCTTCTGCATTGGCAAAGCAGCTAATAGAAGGTGTTCCGCTTAAACGAGATAATCTTTCACGCTTTCTGAGCCAAAAGCGATTTGCCATTCGCCCATTACACAATTTCTTTTTTACCCGCGATGCCTCCGTTTCGATGGGTAACAAAGTGATGATTTCGCATATGGCCAGCCAGGTACGTGAACGCGAAGCCCAAATTATGGAAGCAATTTTCGACTACTATCCCGAATTTAACACCAGCACCTTCAGCGCCGGTAAAAATGCCGGCAATGGCAAAAGGATTAGTATCGAAGGCGGTGATGTATTAATCGTCCGGGATAACCTAACCCTTATCGGGATTGGATCGCGAACCACTACCGAAGGTGTTGATGTTGTGATTGACAAAATGAAAGAAAAAGAAGACAAACATTATATTATTGTCCAGGAGCTACCCACCGAAGGAGAATCTTTCATCCATCTCGACATGGTTTTTACCTTTTTAAATTATGATGAATGCATGGTTTATGAACCGGTTATCATGCAGCCCAACCGGTATAAAACCATCCTGATTACCATTGAAAACAAGAAGGTATCCATTAGAGAAGAAAAAAACATCCTTGATTCACTATCCAGCCTTGGCATCGATATGAAACCGATTTATTGCGGTGGCACAACAGATGCCTGGACACAGGAACGGGAACAATGGCATAGTGGGGCAAACTTTTTTGCGGTTGGGCCGGGTAAAGTGATTGGCTATAGCCGAAATGTTGCTACTATTGAGGAAATGAACAAGAATGGCTATGAAGTATTACCGGCACAACAAGTGATCGATAATAAAATTTCTTTGTCGGATTACAACAAATATGTATTAACGATTGACGGTTCTGAGCTATCACGCGGAGGAGGAGGTGCCCGTTGCATGACAATGCCTGTAAGAAGAAGAAATTTAAGCACATGATGATTTGATCAATTGATAAATACCCTCTTCGCTTTAAATGCTTTTTCTGTATTATCGATGATAATAAATTAATGCTGTGCTTTGATGATTTTGTGAACTTCTTGTGTGTTGTCCACGTTGATTTTAACAAAATAAATCCCGCTGGATAATTTATTTGCAAGCAGATTATACTTATGGTCTCCTTCCTGCTGAAAGCCCTCGAATAAATTCTGAATCTTTTTTCCTTGGATATCATAAAGTCCCAGACATACCATTCCTGCACTTGCAATGAAATAGTCAATCGTTGTCTGCGCATAAAAAGGATTGGGGAAGTTCGTTATCCTTGCTCCTGGTCCATTTTTGTCTTCTCCAACCGAGGCAGAGCCATCATAATACATGCTGTAAATTCCATTGCCCTGTGTTGCAACGGCCGTAAATCCATCCAGGCTACGGGCATCTATCATATCCACCATAATGGTTCCAATGGATTCAGGAGATTCCTGGGCCCAGATCGTAGCATCACCATCAAGTAAGGTTGTGGTATATAAACCAACGCTTGTTCCCGCAAAGTAAACCGTGTTTTGATCGTATGTGAGGGATTTTACCCAACGTACGGATGGCCCGTAGCCACTGCCATCGGGATACTCCTCAAGGTTCCCACTTACGTGCGACCATGATTCTCCGGCATCGTCCGAATAATAAATGCTTTTTACACCATAATTGGAGAAAACGGTAAATATTTTATCCGCGTTGTTTTCATCCACATCGATACAGGCTATGTAGGCATTAAAGGGGAAGTTATCCCCGGTAATTTCTACTGCCGGCGGGTTTCCTGCGTGGGCATTATCAACACGGTAAATGTGGCCATTGTTGGTGCCAAAAAAGAGTTTGTTGGCAGGGGTTGTGGAGAGGCTAAGTACTGTAACCTCCACTGATTCGCTGAGTGAGATGTTGCTTAATTGCGACCATCCCACATTTCTCAGATTGGTATCCGATGCAGCAGCTTTCATATTATCTTTTCGCCAGATGCTGTTGATGGTTGGCAGGTAAAAAGTCTCGTTGTTGTTGGGATCGAGTGCGAAGTTGCAATAAAACGGGAATATCGGGTTCGACCCAATGATGGGATTGTAAAAGCTGAGCAATGTGTCGGGAGTCTGATAAATGATGTCGGTGGTATGCATTTGCTCATCGAATTTTGTAGTCCAGATGTTACCACTGTAGGCAGCCACGATGGCGTAATCGTGGTTGTCGGCCACCTTACAGGAAAAGCCATCATAATAGAGATCCACACTGAACCAGAACTCACCGGGATCATCAGTTGGGGTATAGTACCAGTTGTTGTCCTGCAGCCCGCCCAGAATAAAATCATCTGTTGTAGAAGCATGGTCAATAGTCACAGAATAAAACTGCGTTGTCGCCAGGTGGTTATTCAGGCGATTCCAGAAGATGTCGTCAGCCATGCAATCCTCAGTATAAATGATACCGCCATCGCAGGCCGCAAAAAACACATCAGGGTCGGAAGGCAGGAAAGCAAAGTCATGCTGGTCGGGGTGCAGCCAGTGGATGGAATCCATATCGAACGGATCGCCACCCATCCAGGTGGTTTCGAGGCTGTCGGCAAATCCGTTGTTCGACCTGAAGAGGCTCATTCCGCCGATGAAAACCACATTCTCATCATCAGGTTTTACGCCCAGTTCGAAGGTATAACCTCCATAGGAAATCAGGGCATATGGATAGCTCAAAAAATCTCCTTTCCCATGACCATACATCGTTTCGGTTCTGTCTTCCCAAACATGGGATGTGTCGGCAGCGTTGAATGTATATTTCCAGAAAGTGTTATCAGAATTAAAAATTCCGGAATAGGGCACATGTACTTCCGAAGGTTTTTCTGTCATCATATACATCACACTTTCGTTGGATGGCGCGATGGCCAGTTTCATCACACGGGTAACGTCAGGCAGGGTTTCGGGTGTGATTTCCTTCCAGTTGATGCCATCGTATGATCGCCATACACCTGCTTTCTCAGGCCGCATTATTGAAGTTGAATAAGAGCTCAAAACTGCATATAAAATCCCTTCGGATGTGATGGCAACATCGGTGGCAAAAGATTTATTGGTCAGGTCACCCAATGTAATGGCCCAGGTCTCTCCGCCATTCTCCGAACGCATAATGGCGCCGTAGCACGCAGCATAAACAATATCTTTTTCTGTTTCCACCGGGTCAGTTACAATTCGCCATACGCCCTGGAACACATCTTTCAATTCACCTGGATTACCTCCCTGAGTGGATGCAAGGGGTTGCCAGGTAGCTCCATTGTCGGTTGATTTAAAAATGCCGTCACCCACTCCGATGGTCCGAACGTTGGTACTCACATTCCGGTTGGTCGTGTTAAGGATTTCACCCGTGCCGTAATACCATGTATTTGTTTTGCCTTCCCTGGAATCCTGTATCAAGCAAGTGGCGCTTTGTTCACCAATGGCCGGTGTGACTTTCCCCCACGACTGTCCACTGTTTACCGACCGCCACATACCTCCTGATGCGCTGCCCGCAAGCATAACCGATTCATCTGTTATATCCACAGCCACACATAACATCCGGCCTCCGGCGTTAAAAGGGCCCCGATGTGTCCAGTCCTGGTCTTCCCTTGATTTAACACCGACCATCTGTTTCTCAATAAACGAAAGTTGCTGTGCCTTGATGTTTTCCGGAATTTCACCCGTAATGGGATTTCGTGTTTTCTGGAATTCCTGCTCGGCGTTGTAAAGGGCGAAATGGCCTTTTGCCAGCTTTTTATTTATGGCCGGGCCATTTTTGATTGGACTGTTTGTAATTGATTGTCCCTGGTGGTTCATCAAAAGAAAGATGCTTCCTACGAAAAGTAACAGGACGATCGCTGCTAAATGCTTTTTTTGAAATGACATAATGCTATGGTATTGTTTAATGTTTTTCAAAGTGGGCTCATTTGCTGGATTTTATCATTTTTTTTAATCTCCGCAGTTAAAAACAGACCTCAAATATACAAAACTATTCACATACTGTCAAACGTTTTTATAAATTCAACAATCAGGTCATCCTTATCACCAATATAATAACTCTGTTTTGCCTTCTTATTCTTTTTCGCCTGCAAAAAGGACAACAATACATCGGCGGATGACGGGAGAACACATATAATTATCGACACCGACCTGGAACTTGACGACGCTATGGCCATACTCTACCTGTTGCAATACCCTGACCTGAAGGTTGAGGGAATTACTGTTATCGGCACTGGGATGGCCAACCTTGGTCCTGGAACTGCCCACGCACTGGGTCTGATTGCACTGGCAGGTGAGCCGGATATTCCTGTGTCCCCCTGGCGATACAGTAGCTATCAACAGCGGGAACACTGCTTTGATCCCACCCAGCTGGCATGAAGAGGTTAACAGCCTTCTGAACCTGAGCTTGCCGCAGAATCCAAACCCACCCCTCAATCAGAAAGCTGACCAATTCATCACCGAAACAGGAACTGAAAATGGCTGGACAAAAATCGATACTGTCAACGGTAGTGAAATAGAAGTCTGTCAGAACCTGGACTTAAATGCATTTGAGGTTTTGTTCCTGGACGTATTGAATGGCAGGAAGTAATAGCCTGGAATTTTAATAAACCAATCGGGTGAAAGATAAAGAAAAAGTTATCTTTGTTAGCATCTTTTGTGCTTGATCCATATCCATATGAAAATCATACTGAAAACATGCTACCTGGGGCTTCTATTCATATCCATTGGAATGTCAGGTCAAACAACTTCAGTAAGGGATAGTTTGCTTGCTGTTATAACAGGCGCTTACCCTGACACTATCAAAGCAATGGGCTATGCTGATTTATCAAAGTATTACCAGGGTGTTGATCACGATACTGCACTTTTCTGGGCCAGAGAAGGTTTATTATTTTCCAATTCGATAGACTATAAAAAAGGAATGGGTGAACTTTATGCTTGTATGGGCGACATTGAAGTAAATAAAGACAGTTTGGATGCTGCCCGGGATTATTATCTTGAGTCGGTCAGGTATTTTATTGAAATCAAAGATGAGCCCAGCCTTACGCAGGTACGTCTTGTACTGGGTAATATTTATATATCCCAGGATAATTATTTTGATGCCCTTATCCAATATCAGGAGGCTGTGATTCTGGCTGAGAAATTGGAATTTAACTCAGCCCTGGAGCACCTCTACAATAACATCGGTGTAATCTACCAAAAACTTGAAAAATATGATGATGCGCTCTCCTATTATAATAAAGCCCTTGACATGAGCAAAGAACTCGGTTCGTTTGATGTAAGGGTTGCAATCCTTCGTAATATTGGGACAATTTATTCGAACAAAAGGGATTTTAAACTGGCAGAAACATATTTTTTTAAAGCGCATGACCTGGCTAAAGAATTGAAGGATAAAAGAAGTGAAGCCATTTGCCTGAGATCTTTAGGTGATATTAAATTGGAGGACAATAAACCGGACGCAGCCCTGCAACTCTATTTCGAAGCCTTGGATTGTGCCCGGAATATTGACCCATCTTATCGCGGGCCGAAGTCGATCATTTTTTGTGAAATTTACTCAACTATTGGGAAAGCGTATTACTATAAAAATGAGTACGACAAAGCCATCAATTATTTACTCCAATGTTACAATATAGCCAGTGAAACCGGGCAGATAAGGATAATTAGTGAAAGCACAGAATTGTTAAGCAAAAGCTACAAAGCGCTTGGTAATGTTAATGAGGCTTTAAAGTATTACGAATATTTCAAAACCTCATCCGACAGCCTGCTCAACGAGAATAATATCCGCAAAATCACAGAAGTGGAAATGCAATATAAATTTGATAAAATTATTGCCGACAAGGAATTTGAACAAGCCAGGAAACAAGCCATCAGGAAAAGGGCCAAAATCATCCAAATGTCCATTACTATAGCTTCTGTATTAAGTGTCATTATCCTATTATTGTTATATTTCCTGCTTCGAAACAAAATAAAAAGCGTTGAACTGAAGCGGAAAAATTTACAACTTGAAAAAGCAACCCTGACCAATGACCTGGACTTTAAAAACAAAGAGCTTACTACCAATGTTTTATACCTGCTTAAAAAGAATGAGTTCATACTAAATATTTCGCAAAAGTTAAAGAAAGCCAGGTTTGTCTTTAAGCAGGATGGTAGAAAGGTTGCCGAGGAAATCATCAGGGATTTGGAAATCAACCTATCAACAGATAGCTGGAAAGAATTCGAAGTGAGGTTCCAGGAAGTTCATTCCGACTTTTATAAGAAACTCATCGACAATTATCCCGATCTTTCCCCCAACGAATTAAAATTATGTGCCTTTCTCCGCCTGAATATGTCAACCAAAGAAATAGCGGCCATAACCTATTTATCTGCCAACAGCATTAACATGGCCCGGTACAGGCTAAGAAAAAAACTGAACATCGATCAGGATGAAAATCTCATCGTTTTTCTTTCTTCCTTATAAAAACCCCGTCAAATTAATGACGGGATCTCAATAACTAAATCCTAACGTTTAAAAAAAAAACTATTTTATTACAAGTTTCATTATTTCATTCATGGTTTCAGTTTTGATCCTGACGAAATAAATACCTGCTTCCAGTGAGCTGACATTCAGTTCAGCCTGACCACTGATTTCCCGGCTGATTACGGCACGTCCTTCAGTATCCCAAATTACAACTGAAGCTTCGGTGTAATCTGCGCCATTGATGCTGATATAAACCATGTTGGTAGCCGGGTTTGGATACAGTTGGATGCTGCCACCATTAACTGTTCCAACACCTGTAATACCCATGGTAATGCCCTTGATTGCCGCAAAGCTTCCGGTGTAGAAGTTACCTGAAACATTCTCCATCGCATTATCATACTCAACATTGAGGGCGAAAGTTTCGCCGGTTTCTGCACGATAAAGCTTGTAGTTTACGGGTTCACCATCGGTAAAACCATCCTGACCAATGGTGGTTACATCATCACCAAACAGTGTAATTGACTGTGCAATTCCTGCGCCGGTGACTTCCATATAACCCCAAAGCTGGTTATTCTGGCTAAAAGCACCTATGATATCCCCTTCAATAAAATCAACACTGGCTTCTTCTGTGAGTCCTACAAGTTGTGAAGAGGGGGTCATATTAATGATGCCCCATTGTGTGGAAATGCTGTTAACCTGGGCTGTTGATTTCGGTACCAGGCTGGCATCGCATTCAGGGAAGGTAACCGTGAATGGGTTAATCGTTTTGATCTTATAGGCATTGCCTGGTTCTAACGTCTCAAGGGAGTAAATACCCATGGCCGGCCAGAAAACTTTGGTGCCTATCAGTTCCTGAACGATAACGATATCATCCTCGTTATCACAAAACAGGGTCATCGCGTTTGCTTCACAAGCGCTTAGTGTGGGTATGTATGACCACCCGGCTACAATCGCCAGTTCGTTTGTCACGAAATCGGGACCACTAATTTCGAAGTCGACATTACCATTTACTTTCATGGCATAACCTGAAGTATAATCCCAGTCTCCGATGGTATTGATACTCTCCTCAGGCCAATATACCGTTGTAAGATTTCTGATTATGGTCAATTCATCTACAATGGGGGCAAATAAGATTTCAACATCCGACTCAAAAGGATTAATATAACTTGATATTCCTGCCCAGCCATTGGTAAAGGTGTAATACTGGCAAACCATAACTTCCAGACTGGTGAGTTTTGAAGATCCAAAGTTTGCAAAGTAACCCATATTTGGCTTATCGGGATCATACGTTGCGCCGGCAGGATATTCCTGGATGTTATTACTGCAAACAAACATTCTCCAGATGAATCTTTCCCCTGCATCAAAACCATCTTTTTCGGGAGTTGTCGGGTCATCACCGTAAGCGGTAACCACTGCCGATCCAAAAGGATTGATTTCACCTGCGCCGCCACAGGCTTCATTGCCGTCATCATCGATGTAAAACACGCCAACCCAGTCGCCAGGGACCAAAGGTTCACCAAATACATTGGGATTGGCTGTGCTCGGAACACTGATCGTATGAACCGATCCGGTTGTAACAAAACTCCAGGGGCTGCCATCACAGCCGATGGTCATTATTACAGGAACTATGATAAGCGGATAGGTAGGATCGTTGGAAACGATTTCAATGTTAACCTCCCAGATTCCTGATGGTGCAAAATCTGAGGCAGAAATTTCAACGTCGAGGATATTTGATTCACCTTCGAAAATCAATCCGCTTGCGCTTGTACCACCATTGATGGTACACCAGTCTAACGGGATATCGTAGCCAAGCACCTTAACATTATCGATGGCCCATCTCGACCAATTGGTTGCGCTATAGTAAAATTTCACCTGGAAATCCGGATTTGCATAAGGTGTAATGTTAACTACCTTGTTGTCCGGGTTATTCCAACCACCTGTAATGACTCCAGAGACACTGTAAACCGATACCCAGGCTGCACCGTCCCATACAAATACTTCAGCATAATCGGTATTGCTTTGAGCGAAATACTGATCGAATGAAAGATAAGTAGTTGCATAACCAGTAACATCAATTGCCGGGCTAATGAGCGATTCCATGCAGGTATCCGGATATTGGCGCTGAACTTTCATGAAATTCGTACCATCCAGACTACTACCATATACTGCTGCATCCACCCATACCCAGGTTGAATCACCACCCTGAGCGGCACCGCCGTCCTCAATGGTCCAGTCAGAAGGTAATTCTGCATCAAAGTTTTCATAATAAACGGTGGTCATAGCATCGGTATAATTGGTTATTGTTGCAGAATAGGCGATTGGGAAATCATCCATATTTTCGATGGTCAGTTGTTCCGTGGTGGAGGTTCCCTGATCAAGGGTCACCTCTATGGAAGCCGGACTAACGCCAATTTCTGTACCATGGAATGTATTCAATACAATATCATCCATAAACCAACCGGCACGATGGTTCCATTGGTTGGATGAAAGCCTGAAACGGATTACCACCTGATCGTTGCCTGCATAGGACGATAAGTCAAAGGTTTCGGTTCTCCACCAGGTATTGTCGGGAATCTCGGTTCCGTTACCCCATGCAGGATATGAATCTTCATTAAAACAAGGTCCTTCCGGATTGCCACCGGAGGGTTGTGAATAATTACCAATACCAAAATAGGTTGATTCCGGAAGTTGATCAAATGTATCTCCGCCGTCTAATGATATTTCAATATAACATTCATCGTTTCCGCCTTCAACTTTCGCAATCTGTGAAAATGACAGGCTCACCTTGGGGAATACAGCCAGGTTAAGTTTTCCTAATATCAACAGCACATTTTCGTTATCTCCGCTATAGGCATTGTAGGCACATTTCGATCCTGCATCGGTTAGCAATGTATCGGCTACAACCCAGGCAACTTCATTTGTGGGGTCGTTTCCTGTAATACTAAATCCGTTCTCAAAAGTTTCTTCTACCGGAAAGCCCATAAAATATTGCAAATCGGTAAGAAAATGGGTTTTTTTACTCCATTCACTCAGGTCGCCACCACCACAATCGGTTTGTATATAAACATCGTAAAATGTTGCTGCCTGCAAACCAGTCATAACATAGCTGTAATCGGCTGGTGGTACACCAGGATCATACACATATTGTTTGGAATAGGAACCTGTTCCCGGAATAAAACCCGGAATACCGGCCTCAATAGTCCATTTTGTGGCCGAACTGTTTTCGGTCCAATGAACTTTTGCGCTATTAAGTGATACTTCATCAACATAAAGATCACCAGGTGCAAGGCATGAAGGCAGGTAGTCGATGGTAATATCATCAATGTATAAATACTGATATGATTGAACGTTCCCTGGTCTAAAAGCAAGGTAAGTATCTGTTCCCGAATAGTTATTGAACCAAACTTCATATTCGGTCATAACAGGCGTTGTGTAAATCGTATCTACATCCGTAAAAGTGGAAACATCGAATGGATTAGACATTGTACCTACGATTAACATTTTACCACCCTGCCATGAATCTCTTGCCCAGAAATTAAGTTGCAATTCAGAAAGGCTCGCAACATCCGGTTGAGGGGAAACCAGTGCTATATTATCACTTGTAGAGTTGATGTAAAACATGAAGGTATTGGGGGCACTGTGAAAATTGCTTGTGGCTATCTGCCACCATGTGCCCAAAGTAGTTGCAATATTCCAGCAAGCCGGCAAATCCAGGGAGGCATCAAAATTTTCAAAAATAGGTAATGGAACTTCGATACAGGCAGTTGCAAAAGTAAAAGGATTGCTCCAAGCACTCAGGTCGCCACCACCACAGTCGGACTGTACATAAAAGTCATACGCTGTATTTGGATCAAGGCCGGTTAAGGTATGAGGATTCTCAGTTGTTGTAAAAGTTGGCGTTCCTGTGGGAACAAAACCTGCTGTATCATATTCGATATTCCATTGGGTAGCCGAACCCTGCTCAAGCCAGCTTAAGTCAGCAGAGCCGGAAGTAATATTGGCCACTGCCAAATTTTTTGGTTTTGGACATGTGGGTGCGATGTTAATCATAACATTGTCGATGTAATAATAGTTCCATGTCCAGGGACCGGGCGCATCATATCTTATTGCAATGTATTCATCCGTGCCCACATAAGAAGTAAGGGGGACCTCTAATTCCACATAACCAGCGTTTGTTGATGGAACGGTGGTCAACAAAGTAAATGTTGTTTCATCAACAGGATCCGACATTGTACCAATCGATAAAATGCCATCGAACACACTACTTTTGCTCATAAGTGAAAGCTGAAGGCTCGATAAATCGTCAGCCATTTGCGGAGAGATCAACATACTCCAGGCCTCACCATCACCTTCATTCGACATAATATAACAGTTGGGGGCACTGTAGGCATTAAAGGTACTGTAAACCCCATTCTGGGCATAAGCCTCTGTACATTCAAATAACTTCGACCAGCACAAAGGTATAAAATCATTAGGATCCCATTGTGGGGCATCCAGGTTGTCGAAGTCGCTGTAAACAGGAAGTGCAATTGGCAAACATTCGGTAGAAAAACCCCATACCGGGCCTGCGGTTTCTGATTTAGTACTGTTCCTGGAAACAACCTGCCAGAAATAATTTGTCGATCCGGTAACTGTCCCCGGATCATAATTTCCGGTTGCTCCTGATACTTCGTTATCAACCACCAACGTTGTTGGTGGATTGTCCGTACCAAAATAAAGGTCGTAAGTTTCGGTATTGGCACCGAAATCCCAGCCTAACTGCGCGGCATCGATGGAAATATCTGAAGCGCCATCTTCGGGCATAGGATTGGTGACGGCAACGGGCGCTGTTGGGTCGAGGTAATAAACAGTAACCGTCCAGGTACCATCATTTACTTTTTGGTAATCAACTCCGCAAGCTATGGCAGCCAGGTTGTCGAATCCGGCGTGGAGCTCAAATTCAATATCTCCTCCAGTGGTAACACCGTTGGCAATTTCCAGACCTGTGCGCTCATAATGCCATACACCAGAGGCAAAATTTGGACTTGTGGCCAACACACCTTCATTAATACCGCCCGGCGACACGCAACGCAATTCCGATCGCTGCTCAAAATTATAATTTGGTGAAATGGACTCAAAGTCGTATTCAACATCAACACCGGTGATTGTGGCGCCAGGCGGGATGTTTACCGCCAAGCTCCCCGGACAACTGGAAGGCTGTGAAGCCGCCAGGAAAAAGGGATCGGCTTCGATGTCACCTAAATCATAGGTGGCGCTTGTTGAAACCTGTCCAAAGACCATACAACTGATCAATGGTACAAACAACAGCATAAGTAAGATTCTTTTCATGTTCATGATAAATTAAATTTAGTTAATAATACATTATATTCAAAGTGACAATCCTTTGCTAAAGTCATGATAATTAAACATTTCGAAAGCTCAGTTTTGCTTTTTTGAACAGATTAAAAAATTTGTGTGTAAAGAAACCCGGAAAACCATAGCTGGAAAAATTTCAACAATCACATTTTCTATACAGGTTCACTAAAACGGGTATACATTTATTTTCAAGCGTCTATACATTATTGTTTTACTGCGTATTAGCTGTTTTACCTCCATTTGTTGGGGATTTTCTCTTCAATTACCAGCTGACTGTCGTATATCCGGGTGGTTCATTGGGTGGTTTTCGACCTCCATTCTAAAATTCCGACCTATCAACTTTTTTAAAAAATATCAAATCAAACAGAAATGCTCAGGTTTGGCATTTGCCGAATTTGTGTTATATGTCTGTTTTTGTGTTGTTTAAAAGAATATGAAAACAAAAGTAGGCCGGTTTTTTCCAGTTGTATGGAAATTGTTATCGCATTTCTTTGGATATCATCCGGTTGATAGATTTTTTTGCAGGATAAATTATTTGCATATGAAAAACGATGGAGAGCTATTTAAGAAAGATGATTTTCAAGATGACCTTGCAAAAAAACTTGAACGTTTACTTGAGCTATCCAAAACCAAATCTGAAGCCTGGAAAAAAATATTAAAAGGCCTGGAAAAAGACAAAAATGATAAATCTCAAGATGATAAATAATAATAACTAACTTTTAAAAAGATTACAAATGAACAAAGTAACTCGTATAACAATTTTACTTGCAGGGATTTTCTTCCTGAGCCTGGCAACAAGTCACGCACAACATGCCCTTGGTAAGCATGGGGAAACGCGGTCGTACAGACCCTCACACGAACAGCAATTTGAGACAATGTCAGCAGATAAGGGTATATTCAATGACAATTCCATACAACAACCACCCACCCAGGTATATACCCCGTTAAGCAGGGATGTATTACTGGATGAAGGATTTGAAATCTGGTTTCCCGCCGGCTGGAGTTTTTACCAGCTTGGTGTACAATGGTTGGGCTGGCAGCAGTCTGCATATGTACCTCATTCCGGCAACTATTGCGCATGGCATGGATATTTCAGCGGCGGTGTACACAACAACTGGATGGTAACCCCCGCGTTGTACCAAGATGATGAATACAAGCTTGAATTTTGGGACCGGCTGATGAATTACAATTATTATGCGTATTCGGGGGTTCACATTTCCACCGGTAGCGGAGATCCCAGCAGTGGCGATTTTGTGGAAATTTACAATGCAAATCAGGCCACTCCTATAGAATGGGTAGAGCATATCTTCGACCTGACTCCCTACAACGGAGAAACAATCTACATTGGCTTCCAATATTCGGGTGACAATGCACATACCTGGTACGTTGATGATGTGCGGGTTGTTCCTTACTCATTTACCGATGGTGGTGTATCAGAGATCGTACACCCTACCGGAACCACTTCAGGAGGAAGCGTTGAAGAGGTATTGGTAAATCTTGCCAATTATGGCACTTCAACAATTACCGAAGCGGAAATCGCCTGGACGGTAAACGATTTAATTCAAACATCTTTTATAAGCAACTCCCTCAGTCTTGAACCCACCGAAACTGTGGAATTAAATATAGGTGAATATGATTTTTCGGCAGGAGGGAATTTCCAGATCAAAGCCTGGAGTATTATACCTGATGATGCCAATCCTGTAAATGATACGGCTACCGGACAATACCAGGTGGTAGCGCTCGGCGATGCCGGACTGGTTGGCATTTCTCCGGAGGGTAATTCTCCATTGCTCGGCACAAAGGATATCACAGTTAAAGTACACAATTTCGGAAATTACGTACTGGAAGGTGTGGATATTGAGTGGGCCGTTAACGAAGAACCCCAGAATACCTACACCGCTATGAATCTGAATCTTTCTCCCGGTGCGGAAACAAGTGTTACGATTGGGACCTACGACTTTTCAGATCCGATGGCATATGATCTTCTGGTCTATTCTGACATGCCGGGAGATATGAACCGCGACAACGATACCATTAGAACAGTTTACGCAACCGGCATCCTGTGGGAGAGTTTCGAAAACCCGACCTGGCCACCTGATCGATGGACCAGCGCATATTCATCACCCACAACATTTGTTGCATACCAGGGATTGTTCTCATGCTCCATGATTGCCGGGGGCAGCGAATTAGGTGTGTTTTCCGACACCCTGATAACTCCTTTGCTTGATATTGCATGGGGAGATCATTTATATTTCTATGCCCAGCAATTCTGGGGAATCGGGATGAGTCTTCACTGGATTGATGGCCAAACCGGCGATTGGATGTTCATAGATGACCTGGTTATATCCGGTGGAACTGGCCAATGGGTAGAAGTGGATGCGGATATTTCTATTGCTGAAGGCATAAATAAACTCGCATTGATAGGCGCAACCTCCGCCTGGGGCGACGTAGCCATAGATGTGGTGTCCTCGGATGCCTCACTCCATTTGTTTGATTTTGATATGGAAGTAAACGCGTTTAATCAGGAGGAGCTTCTTCTGACGGGAGAAAATATTTTTGGCTGCACTGTAAGAAACTTGTCGGCCTCGGATGTGGCTGCAGGATCATATACCGTGAAATTGATGGATGCATCCGGAGCGGAATTGGCCTCAGAAGCAGGAGCCGCATTAAGCCCCATGGAAAAGCTTAATGTCGATTTCCTTCTGGATATTACTGAAATCGGTCAATACAACTATTATATTGAAATTGAATATGCCGGGGATGAATATCTGTCAAACAATACTTCCGGGATCGTTACCGTGAATTATATTCCTGAAGAAAGCACCCTTGTCACAGTTGGTGATGGTGACCTTTTAAACATGAACATTCCTATTACCCTTTTTGGCACCGAATTCCTTGGAGATATCGACATGTCGCAAACCATATACCTGGCCAACGAAATCGGTGGGCCGGGCATGATGCATGGAATGAAATTTTATTATTATAACGGCGTAAGCTGGGGCATTACCGCCCCCATGAAAGTTGCGCTGAAAGAAACAACAAGCATAAGCAACCTGAACAATGGCTGGGATACGGAATGTGAAGATTATTTAGAGGTCTGCGATGTGGTGCTGGAGTTTCATGGTGGCTGGGGTGAAATTTACATCCCTTTTGATATCCCGTATCAATACCTTGGTACCAATTTAATTGTCCAGTTTCTTCAGCATGACCTTGGGTTCCCGTATCCTACCGTGGCCTTTATTTGTACAGAAACAGTTAGTAGCATCAAAACCGTAGTTTACAGGGATTATTATGAACTGGATCCGTGTGATCCTCCCCTGTACGACCCCAATCTATGGACACAACGGGCCAATACTACCTTTATGATGGCGCCACCCGTTGAAATGGCAGTGGTTTCAGGGACAGTATATGATGAAAACAGCAACCCGATCGAAAATGCCACTATTTCGGCTGAAGGTGTGCCATTTACAGCCACCACAAATGGTGCAGGACAATATGCATTACAGCCCCTGCCCCTGAATACCTACACCTTTAAAGCAACCAAACTGGGCTACGAAGACAATAGCGTAACCCTTGAACTAACCAACACCGCAGGGCATACGCTTGACTTTAATATGGAATTGAAACCTGTTGTCAGCCTTAGCGGCAATGTGGTTGGAAGTGGCGATCCATCAACAGGGATTGAAGATGTTGCGGCAATGTTATACGGTTACAATACTTATGAAGTGATGTCAACCATGAATGGTGACTTCACTATTGAAGGTGTGTTTGGAAATGCTGCGTACTGGATAGAATTATCAAAATACGGCTATGAAACCTACACTATGTCCGTTGATGTGGAAGACATAAATATCGATTTAGGAACGATCACCCTGCAGGAATTAATGGTAAGCACATATAATGTTACTGCAGTGGATAGCGATCCTGACGATGAAGCGGAGATTTTCTGGGCTGACCCGTTAACAGGCATGGCAGAAACCCTGCAGTATGATTTTGGTGATGAATCCTATGGGTATGCCAATGAGCCTTTCGAAAATGTTTGGTTGGGCAATCTCATGCCCATTGATGAACCGGTGACCGTAAATACCGTTACATTATATTTCATTGATGCTATGCAAATTTCGGGTACCGTAACCCTTGACCTCTTCGATGGTGAAGAAAACCTTGTGGCATCAAGTCTGCCATTTACCACACAGCAAAATTCTTATATTACAGTGGATGTACTAAACCTTACCTTTTACGATGATTTTTACGCCATGTTGCACTGGAGAGATAATCCTGAAACCACACACTTTCTGGGTGCTGATTTTTCTCCGGGTGTTAATAATTATGCATATATCCATTATCCTAACCAGGGCTTCGATCTGCTGACGGATTTGCTGGGTGGTGATGCTATATGTATGCTTATTAGGGCCAATGTGATAATGGAAGACGGCTCCGATGGAACAATTGAAGGCAAATCTGTTGAATCGTACAATATTTACCGGGGAGTGTACAATGATTTTTATAACGTTCCCAACTGGACACTCGTTAATGCGAATCCTGTTTCAGCCCTGAACTATGTTGATTTATCCTGGTTAAATGCCGAACCCAATACTTACAGGTATGCAGTAGAAGCAATTTATGTTGAAGGAATAGCTGAAGTAACCTTTTCAAATGTCCTTTCTATTGATTTGGTCATGCCCTCAAATCTCGATGTTATTCCTGACAACAGCAATGGCAGCGCAACGTTTACATGGGATAGTCCTCAGCACAATGTTCAATCATATAAAGTATATCTTGATGACATGAATGTCCCGGTAGCAACTGGTATCACTGATTTGAGCTATGAATTTACTGGCTTACCATCCGGCCAATTCACTGCCGGAGTAAAGGCGGTTTACAATACAGGTTCGTCCGAGATCAATACTGTTGAATTCGGTATTACGCTGGGCTTCGATGATTATTTACATCGCGCAATCAATATTTATCCCAACCCGGCCAGCGAATTCATCATGGTAAATAACAGTAAGAATGCCAACCTTATGATCTGTGATCTGACAGGAAGGCCCGTGATGCAAAAAACAATCGTTAATGATAGCCAGAGGGTTGACATTTCTCAGCTCCGTCAGGGCATGTATTTGCTTATCCTCTCAAGTGATGAATTCAGAATAAACAAAAAACTGGAGATATTCAGGTAAGACTTAATGACCCCATCCCCGACCCTTCCCCTGCTCACGAGGCTCTCGTTGGCCTCGTGCGTCGGCAGCCTCTCCGCCAGCGTTCGACTGAGCTCACGCCGAAGTCTGGCGGAGGATCCCGAAAGCTTTCGGGAAGAGGAGGTCTCAAAGAGAAGTTATTTAATAGCAACAGAACAAGGTTAATAAGTTAGTAAATAAAGTTAGTATGAGTGACGGCAAGGTGGCCTTTAAAAATTCTTACTTGGTTCATGGAGTTTTCACCGGATATGAAACATATCCGGCCATTGTTAAACTCTGTTGCATTGAGATGGATATTGGCTGCCTTGCTTTTTTAACAAAAAACTCCGGATATCATGGTTAAACAATTGCTTTTTATTTTATGCCTGTTAATTCTACTTTACTAAAATAAAAGGATAAATTTTTGTTGTTTAAATAATTCATTATCACTATATTTG
>JABMQA010000094.1 GCA_013203545.1 Bacteroidota bacterium | reverse complement strand
TGTATGGCCTCCAGCGATATTCCTTTTTCTGATAGTTCTCTGTTTACAGCTTCCAATCCGATTTTTTCGAGTTTGTCGATGGCAATGGTAATATCCATCATCTTATCGGCTTCACCCATCAGTTCGGCTATCCCGGCAAGGATCTTACGGTTGTTGAGCATAACCTCCACCGCAACATTCAGCCTGCCAAATACATCATCGATTATCTGAACCAATTCCACTTCATTCAACAACGCATCGCTGCCGATCACATCCACATCGCACTGGTAAAATTCGCGGTAACGCCCCTTTTGTGGCCGGTCGGCTCGCCATACCGGCTGAATCTGGTATCTCTTAAAAGGGAAATTTATTTCATTCCGGTGCTGTACGATAAAGCGTGCAAAAGGCACGGTAAGGTCATACCGCAATCCTTTCTCCGAAATCAAGGGTGCAACAGAACCCGAATCCTGCTTACTGAATTCTTCCCGGTTAACCTTATTAAGAAAATCACCCGAATTGAGAATCCTGAACAAAAGCTTATCCCCCTCTTCGCCATACTTACCCAGCAATGTGGATAAATTTTCCATGGCCGGTGTCTCAATCGGGCGGTATCCGTATAATTGAAATACGCCCCTGATGGTATCGAAAATAAAATTTCTTCTTACCATCTCATCGGGTAAGAAATCCCTGGTTCCCTTGGGTATTGATGGTTTTTGCGTTGCCATATATTAACGTTTATTGTTATCTGTTTGATTTTATCACCCCAACACTTGTTAGTAGTTTATCTATATAATCCTGAACTCCGGGATCCCCTTCGGCAGGTGCCCATGTTGCAAAATTTTTCGCATTTGATGGATTGTATGGCCCTTCTTTAATTTCATAGGCAACTGATCCGGGTTCAAGTGAGAGTAGTGTATGAAATGTTCGTTCCGGAATTTCCACACCATAATTGCCCTGCTTTGCATCAAGAATGGCATGACCGGTAATATCACCTGAATCATCAAAAGTAAATACCACAAACCTGCCCCTTAATGCCAGGAAAATTTCAAACCTGTCGGGATCCTCATGTTTGTGTGGTTGAATATAGGTGCCGGGCTCCATGGCATTCAGAAGCCTGTGCAGCGGATCTTCGTGCTTCGGGTGAAAGTTATAATTCATCCTGAGGCGATCTGCTACTCTGGCTTTTTGTGAAGTTACATCAATGAAACTTTCGTCAATTACAATCATGTTGAGTGGTATTTTTTGCAAAAGTATCTAAAATTAGTAATCCCCTTCTGACATGATGCGATCAACTATTAAGAATTCTCAAATAACAGCTTCAATCCATTCAATTTTTGTACATTTGCACCAATTTTTACAAAAGCATTCTAGATGACTCTAAATCAGGAAAAATTCACAGAAGAAGGGCTGACATACGATGATGTATTATTGCTTCCTTCCAAAAGTGAGGTGCTCCCCCGTGAAGTAAACCTGAGTACCCTTTTCACCACAGGGATCAGAATGAATATTCCAATCGTGTCGGCAGCGATGGACACCGTTACAGAGTATAAACTTGCCATTGCAATTGCACAGGAAGGTGGCATTGGAGTTATGCACAAAAACATGTCGATCGAAAAGCAGGCCAACGAAGTTAAAAAAGTCAAGCGTGCAGAAAACGGGATGATCCTGGAACCGATCACCCTTGATAAAAACGCCAGGGTTGAGGATGCCTTGCAGATTATGAAAGAGTATGGTATTGGCGGCATCCCGGTGGTTGACAAGGACAATAAACTGGTGGGAATCGTCACCAACCGTGACCTTCGTTTTGAAAGGCATCACCAGCGGCCTGTTGCTGAGGTTATGACCTATAAAAACCTTATCACTACTACGGAATTTACTGATTTCGAACAAGCCGCCGACATCCTGCAGGAGTATAAGATTGAAAAACTTCCGGTGGTTGACAAGGATTACAAATTGGTTGGCCTCATCACCTACAAGGATATTATCAAAATAAAAGCCCGTCCCAATGCCTGTAAAGACGAAAGAGGCCGGTTGCGTGTTGCTGCTGCCGTTGGTGTAAGCGGGGATGTTATGGAACGGGTGCAGGCTTTGGTGAGAAACCAGGTGGATGCCATTGTAATCGACACTGCCCACGGTCACTCCCGCGGAGTACTCGAAACCACAAAAAACATTAAAAAGCTTTACCCTGATCTCCAGTTAGTGGTTGGAAACATCGGAACAGCTGAGGCAGCTATTGACCTGGTGAAAGCCGGAGCTAATGCAGTAAAGGTTGGTATCGGCCCAGGGTCAATTTGTACCACCCGTATTATTGCAGGCATAGGAATACCGCAACTCACAGCCGTGTACAACGTTTCGCAGGCCATAAAGGATACCGGCATTCCTGTAATTGCTGATGGTGGAATCCGTTATACGGGGGATATCACCAAAGCCATCGCGGCCGGTGCCAATTCAATCATGGCCGGGTCGTTGTTTGCAGGGGTGGAAGAATCTCCGGGTGACACCATCATTTATGAAGGAAGAAAATACAAAACATACAGGGGTATGGGTTCAATTGAGGCCATGCAACAGGGCTCAAAAGACAGGTATTTTCAGGATATGGAGGAAGATATTATGAAGCTTGTACCTGAAGGTATTGTAGGGCGGGTTCCATATAAGGGAACGCTTTCGGAGGTGATTCACCAGATGGTTGGTGGATTGAGGGCCGGTATGGGTTATACCGGATCAGGAAATATCAGTGAATTACAAAAAGCCAGATTCATTAAGATCACTGCTGCCGGAGTTGCCGAAAGCCACCCACACGATATTAATATTACAAGGGAAGCCCCCAATTACAGCAAATTTTAATTGGATTTATGATCGGCAATAAAATAAAAAATACATTTTTTCGTAAACAGAAATACATCGTTCATTTTTAATTTTTTAAACAGAAAACAAACTAAATCAGATGGGAAAAGATAAATTCTACAAAAAGCAAACTTTATCAGCCTCATGGGCAAAAACAGCAGTTTTAGCATGTGCATTTTTGGTAATGCCATTTTATACAGTTTATGCACAAAGCGATAATCCTGTATTGCTCACAATTGCAGATGAAAACATCACCAGTACAGACTTTCTTTCAGTGTACCAGAAAAACAACGTGAATGGTGAAGTACTTGATAAAAAATCGCTTCAGGAATATTTGGATCTTTATATCAATTTCAAGTTAAAGGTAAAGGAAGCCGAGGAGTTGGGCCTTGATACAGTCCCTTCATTTATCAACGAACTTAAAGGCTATCGCGACCAATTGGCAAAACCCTATTTTATTGATGAGGAGGTAAATGCCGATTTACTCCAGGAAGCATATGACCGGAAAAGTCAGGATATCCGCGTGAGCCATATTTTAATCAGGGTTGATAAATACGCTACACCCCAGGATACGCTGAAGGCCTATTTAAAAATTATGGAAACCCGCGACCGGATTGTGAAAGGCGAAGATTTTAATGCTGTTGCCGAAGAAGTTTCAGAAGACCCGTCTGCACGGGATATGCCGGCAAGGGGATTTCAACCGCCAAGAAAGGGAAACAAGGGCGATATTGGCTACTTCTCAGTATTCGACATGGTATATCCTTTTGAGGAATCCGCATATAACCTCCCTGTAGGTGAAGTATCACCGCCTGTAAAAACAGATTTTGGATACCACCTCATCAAGGTAACAAAAAAAGGGCCTGCCATGGGAAAAGTACAGGTGGCACATCTGTTTATGGTAATCCCCACGGATGCCACTGCCGAAGATTCACTTGTAGCGCATAACAAGGTAGATTCACTTTACAACGCATTGATGGATGGATCCGACTGGAACGAATTGGTTTTGGAATTTTCAGCCGACAAGGGTTCTAATATGAATGGTGGCGTTCTACCTTGGTTTGGGTCTAACAGAATGGTGCCCGAATTTATTGATGCAGTTAATACCATAAGTGATACCGGCCATATTGCAAAACCTGTATTAACCTCTTATGGCTGGCATATCATCAAACTGGTTGACAAAAAACCCATCGGATCGTTTGAAGATGAAAAAGCTGACTTAAAACAGAGCCTGGCAAAGGATACACGCTCAAAACAAAGTAAAGAATCCATCATCCGCCGTATAAAAAAAGAAGATAATTACAAGGACTTTCCAATGGCCATTGAAGCTTTTTATACTGTAATTGACAGTACAATTTTTAAAAGAAAATGGGACACCGAAAAAGCAACAGGCCTGAACGAAACAATTTTTGAACTCGGAGGCGAAACTTATACCCAGCAGGACTTTGCAGAATATATCTCCACCCATCAATCCATAAGTTCCAAAGAATCGATTGCTTCATATGTGGACAAAACTTTCGCTGGTTTTGTTGATGATAAAGCCATCGAATTTGAAGATGTCCGCCTCGAAATGAAGTATCCTGAGTTTAAGTCATTGGTAAACGAATACAGGGATGGTATTTTACTTTTTGAACTTACCGACCAGAAAGTTTGGAGCAAAGCCATCAAGGACACAACCGGATTAAAGGAATTCCATAAAAAGCACAAAAATGATTATATGTGGGGCGAACGGGTTGATGCTACCCTGGTTACAGGTTCATCAAAGGCAGCTGCTGAAAATGCACTAAAACTTGCCACCGAAGGATTTAATGGCGACCAGATTAAAGACGCCTTTAGAAATGATTCGACCGTTACTGTAAAAGTGATCACGAAAAAATTCCCAAAAAACGAAAACGATATTATCGATAATATTGACTGGAAAAAAGGGAATTCAAAAGTGGTAAAAGGTGAAGACGACAATTGGGGTTTTGCAATAATTCATAAACTGGTAAAGCCAGAGCCAAAGTCGCTGAACGAATCCCGTGGACTTATTACCGCAGATTATCAAAACTTCCTTGAGAAAGCGTGGATTGAAGAATTGAAACAAAAATATACTGTAACCGTCAATGAAGACGTTCTTTCGGAGATAAAATAGTGCACCGTTGGTTTGAAAATAATAACTTATTCATTTGTATTCCTGTTAATACTTGTAAGTTCTTGCAAGAATGCGGGATTTAATACTTCGGATACCATTCTTGCAAGGGTTTATGATTCCCATTTATACACTTCCGATCTTGAGGGGATGGTTCCTTTTGGCACCTCAACCTCCGACAGCCTTGCCATGATCCGGAATTATGTGGATAACTGGATTAAAAACCAACTGCTTTTGTACCAGGCCGAAAAAAACCTTCCTGAAGAACAGAAGGACTTTTCAAGGCAACTTAACGATTATCGCAATTCGCTGATTATTTATAAATACGAAAGCGAACTCATTAATCAAAAACTCGATACCCTGGTAAACGAACAAGAGGTAGAGACCTATTACAATAACAACCAGGAAAATTTTGAACTTAAAGACAATATTTTACAGGTTGTGTTTGTAAAAATACCGGATGACTCGCCCAGGCTTTCCAAAATAAGAACCCTTTCCAGGTCTGAGCTGGAGGAAGACCTCGACAGCCTGGAATATTATTGCATGAGATACGCCGAAGATTATGAGATTATTGACGAAGAGTGGATAACATTTAATGATTTGCTTGAACGTGTCCCGTTAAAGGTTTACAACCCTGAAGTTTATTTAACCAACAATAAATTTATCGAGCTACATGAGGACTCCTGGTATTATTTCCTGAATATAATCGGATACGGATTGAACGGAAGTGTTTCACCGCTTTCGCTGGAAGTGAAAAACATCAGGTCGATTATTCTGAACATGCGAAAAAAAATGCTCATCAAACAAATGCAGCAGGAAATTTATGAGCAGGCGATGGAAAACAATGATTTTGAATATTACTAAAAAGCAGGTTAATGAAAATAGAGAAAAAAATATATGTCATCATAATCTTTTTATTTTGTGCAACTACAGCCCCTTCGTTCGCTCAGCAAAATGAAGGCACCGTCATTGACGAGGTGGTAGCTGTGGTGGGTAGAAATTTTATTTTGTTATCTGATATCGAAAATCAATATGTCCAGATGCGCCTGCAGGGAAATGTTGATAGTGATGAGCCCACAATGAAATGCAAGATTTTAGAGAATCTACTTTTTGAAAAACTCATGTTGCACCAGGCGGAACTCGATAGTGTTGAAATAACGCCTGAGCAGGTGGAAGGTGAACTTGATCGCAGGATGAGGTATTTCATAAACCAGTTTGGTTCACAGGAAAAACTCGAAAAATTTTACGATAAATCGGTTATCGAATTTAAATCAGAATTGCGTGATGTGATCACACAGCAACTGAAGGTTGAAAATGTTCAGGGTACCATTACACAAAACACCAGGGTAACCCCATCGGAAGTTAAATCATTTTTCAGGGATATCCCCAAAGACAGCATTCCGCTTATCAGTTCAGTTGTGGAGGTGGCACAAATTGTAAAGAAACCACCAATAAGTTTTGAAGAGAAATTTGAGGTACAGGAAAGGTTAAGAAAACTGCGGGAGCGGGTATTAAATGGTGAGAGTTTTGAAGCTATGGCCCGTTTGTACAGTGAGGATCCCGGGTCAACCAAACAGGGGGGCGACATCGGATTGCACGGCCGGGGCGAACTGTACCCTGAATTTGAAGCGGTGGCATTTAAAATGAACCCTGGAGATGTCTCAGATCTTGTGGAAACCGAAGCCGGGTTTCATATCATTCAGGGTATCGAACGCAGGGGCGAATACATTCGGGTACGGCATATTTTGATCAAACCAAAAGTGTCGCCGGTTGCCCTGGCAGAAGCAAGGGTTTTTCTTGACAGTATTGCAAACCTGATCAGGTTGGATTCGATCTCGTTTGTTGATGCTGTACATAAATTTTCAACCGATCCTTCCAAAAACAACGATGGAATCCTGATCAACCCATACACGGGCAGTGCAGAATGGCCGGTGGACCAACTCGATCCCAAGGTGTTTTTTGTTATTGATAAGGTGGGTGTTAAGGAAGTTTCAGCGCCCGTGTTAATGGAAGATGAACAGGGTGAGGAAGCCTACCGGCTGCTTTATCTGAAAAAAAGAACCCAGCCACACCGTGCCAACCTCGACGAAGATTATGACCAGATACAGGGTTGGGCATTACAAATGAAAAAACAGAAAGTAATCGGGGATTGGATTAAACGTAATGCCAAAAAAACGTTTATTAAAATCAACGATAAAAATAACACCTGCGAATATGAACAAGCTTGGTTTTAAACTTGTTGATACTTACTATAATTTAGAAATAAACGACCAAAATAAAAACAATGCAGTATAAATCGGATGTAGAAGCAATCGACGCTTTTGGTGAAAAAATAGTTGTGTTGCGCAAAGAGATCGCAAAAATCATTGTGGGACAGAACGATGTTGTAAATGATGTCATCATTTCCATATTCAGTAAAGGGCACGTCCTGCTTGTTGGGGTGCCAGGGCTGGCCAAAACATTGCTGGTTAACACCATATCGCGTGTGCTGGGATTAAACTACAGCCGTATCCAGTTTACACCCGACCTGATGCCCTCCGATATTATCGGAACCGAGATCCTGGATCAAAGCCGCAGTTTTAAGTTTATTAAGGGGCCCATCTTCGCCAATATCATTCTGGCGGATGAGATAAACCGGACACCGCCCAAAACCCAATCGGCACTTTTGGAGGCCATGCAGGAAAAAGCCATTACGGTAGCCGGGCAAACTTATCACCTTACCGAACCCTTTTTTGTGCTGGCCACCCAGAACCCAATTGAGCAGGAAGGGACATATCCATTACCCGAAGCCCAGTTAGACCGGTTTATGTTCAATATCTGGTTAGATTATCCATCCTTTAAAGAGGAGATAGATGTGGTGAAAACCACCACCACAAATTACGAAGCCAAACCGGAGGTTGTTTTACATGCCGATGAGATCATCTATTTTCAAAACCTGATCAGGAAAATTCCGGTGCCGGATAATGTGTACGAATATGCCGTAAAGCTGGCAACCAAAACCAGGCCCAATCGTAAGGAATCGCATCCGTGGGCCAATGAATATTTAACCTGGGGAGCAGGGCCCCGTGCGTCCCAATACCTGATCATCGGCGCAAAATGCCATGCCGCCATCAATGGGAAATACTCCCCCGATATCGAGGATGTAAAGCATGTAACAACCTCCATTTTGAGGCACCGCATTGTACGAAATTATAAAGCCGAAGCCGAAGGTATCTCCATCGAAAAAATCATTGATGAGTTTTTAAAAGATGAGTAGTTGTTAATAAACTCAAAATCCAAAACTGATGAAAAAAAAGGCATATATCGTTCTTGGAGTTGCTCTGGTGCTTATTCTTATGGTATGGTATTTTGCCGGAGGGGAACCTGCGGAGGAAGAATCAGTAAAGGTGCCCGTAAAAAGCGGATTATTCGAGATAAAAGTTACGACTACGGGTGAACTTGAGTCACAGAGCTCCGAAAATATCTATGGTCCCGAAAACCTCCGGTCTGTTCAGATCTGGAGCGACATTAAAATCAACGAACTGATCCCGGAAGGCACCATCGTTGACAGCGGCGATTTTGTGGCTTCATTGGATCAAACTGAAGTTTTAAGCAAAAAGAAGGATCTGGAGAATGAGCTTGAGAAGCTTGAATCCCAGAAAACCAAAACCATGCTCGACACCTCGATGAACCTTCGTAATGCCCGCAATGAGCTGGTCAATCTGAAGTTTGGCACGGAAGAACAGCAAATCACGGTGGACCAATCGAAGTTTGAACCTCCTGCCACACAACGTCAGGCCAGGATCAGCCTGGACAAAGCTGAGCGGGCCCTCAACCAGGCCGTTACCAATTATGACCTGAAAGTTCAGAAGGCAAAAGCCGAAATGCAGGAAGTAAGCGCCACAATGGAACAGGCCCAACGTAAACTTGAGCGAATGAATGATATCCTGAAAGGATTCGAAGTGTTTGCCCCGAAGTCCGGAATGATTATTTACCGGCGCGACTGGCGTGGCCGGAAAACCGAAACCGGCTCCACCATCAGCTCCTGGAACAACGTGGTTGCGATGCTGCCCGACCTTTCTAAAATGATCTCGAAAACCTATGTGAACGAAATTGATATTTCCAAAGTGAGGGTTGGGCAGGAGGTGAAAATCGGTGTGGATGCATTTCCCGACAAGGCTTACATCGGTACCGTGGATGAGGTGGCAAATATCGGGGAACAAAGACCCGGATCGGATGCCAAGGTTTTTGAAGTGATCATTAACCTGAATGGATCGGATAGCATCCTCCGGCCTGCCATGACAACCAAAAATGAAATTATTACCGCTTTGATCGACAGCGTCTTTTATGTTCCCATCGAAGCAATTCAGAGTAACGATACCCTAACCTACGTGTTTAAAAGGACCGGAAACAGGATCTTAAAGCAGGAAGTGGTAATCGGGCCCAGCAATGAGAATGAAATTATTATTGAGAAGGGAATTGCTGCCGGGGATGAAGTGTACCTATCAATCCCAAATAATCCTGATGATTTAAAGTTTGAACCCATCAACAATTGAATTATCCTGTATTGAAAAGGCACATACATAATTTGAACTCAGCCGTAGAAGCCGTTTTCGCCAATAAATTCCGGTCGGTACTAACCGCACTCGGTATCATATTTGGCGTTGCTGCGGTAATTGCAATGATGGCCATTGGCAATGGCGCCCAGCAGGAAATTCTGGAACAGATGAAAATGGTTGGTGTGAACAATATAATCATTACAGCCACTTTTCAGGAAAACAACGGGCAGGCACAAGAAGAAGAAGACAATGGAGAAGAAAACGGATCCAAAAAAAACTTTTCCCCCGGCCTTACACTGGAAGATGTTGAGAGCATAAGGGATATTATACCTGGTATCGAAAAAATTTGTCCTGAGGTTGAATACAACAGTTTTGTTGTAAAATCCGGAACCAGGGGCGCGGCGACATTTTCCGGCGTAACGCCTTCCTATTTTGAGGTTTACAACCTTGAATTGCAGGAAGGGGAAATGTTTAATGAAATGCAGCTCCAGACAGGACTGCCGGTATGTATAATCGGGCCTGAAATCAAGGCTAAATTTTTTAAGGCGGAAACCCCGCTTGGCAAACAGATCAAATGCGGAGATATCTGGCTTACAGTAATAGGTGTATTGAAATCAAGAAGCTTAGCAGGCCCTGCTACTGAAGATCTCGGGATAAGCACCTTTAACAACACTGTTTTTGTTCCCATTAAAACCTCCTTGCTAAGGTATCGTGATCGGTCGCTGGTTACCAGAACAAACATGAACAGAAACAACAGGGAAGAAAAAAATTTAAACTACAACCAACTCGATAAGATTGTCGTACAGATGAAGGAAAGTTCAAAGCTGACTAT
>JABMQA010001079.1 GCA_013203545.1 Bacteroidota bacterium | reverse complement strand
TTTATCATGCGGATGATGAACCGTGGAGGCGGTGGCGGAGGGCAGATCTTCAATATTGGAAAATCAAAGGCAACACTTTTTGATAAAGACAACCATGTAAAAATAACTTTTAAAGATGTTGCCGGCCTTGAGGAAGCCAAGGTGGAGGTGATGGAAATTGTGGATTTTTTAAAGAATCCAAATAAATACACCGATTTGGGAGGAAAAATTCCCAAGGGAGCTTTGCTGGTCGGCCCTCCGGGAACCGGGAAAACATTGCTGGCAAAATCAGTTGCCGGTGAGGCAGACGTGCCTTTTTTCTCCATTTCAGGCTCCGATTTTGTGGAAATGTTTGTGGGAGTGGGTGCAAGCAGGGTAAGGGACTTATTCAGACAAGCCAAAGACAAAGCGCCCTGTATAATATTCATCGACGAAATTGATGCCGTTGGGCGTGCACGTGGAAGAAATGCAATTACCGGTGCCAATGATGAACGTGAAAATACCCTGAATCAACTGCTCACCGAAATGGACGGGTTCAGTACCAATGCCGGTGTAATCATACTGGCTGCAACCAACAGGGCAGATATCCTCGACAGGGCATTGATGCGCGCTGGACGCTTCGACCGGCAGATACATGTGGAACTCCCTGATCTCGAGGAGCGGAAAGCCATATTTCTGGTACATTTAAAGCCGATTAAATTTGACGATTCTGTTGACGTCGATTTTCTTGCAAAGCAAACACCCGGATTCTCAGGGGCAGATATTGCCAACGTTTCCAATGAAGCAGCACTGATTGGGGCACGTAAGGGAAAGAAGGTTGTGGACAAACAAGATTTTATGGATGCCATCGACAGGATAATAGGAGGCCTCGAAAAGCGAAATAAAATTATTACAAAGGACGAGAAAAAAACCATTGCCTATCATGAAGCCGGGCATGCTGCTGTTAGCTGGCTTCTCGAGCATGCTTCACCGCTTGTCAAGGTAACTATTGTTCCGCGTGGCAAAGCACTTGGCGCCGCCTGGTACCTTCCCGAAGAACGGCAAATAACTACCTTCGATCAGATGTTTGACGAAATGACTGCCGCCTTAGGGGGTAGGGCATCAGAAGAGATAAATTTTGGCAAGGTCTCAACAGGGGCTCTTAACGATCTTGAAAAAATCACCAAACAGGCCTATGCAATGGTGACCTATTTCGGGCTAAATAAAAAAATCGGGAATATAAGTTTTTATGATTCCACCGGGCAACAGGAGTATATGCTCGGTAAACCATATAGCGAAAAAACCGCTCAGATTATAGATGAAGAGGTGCATGACCTTGTTGAGGAGTCATACAAGAAAGCACTGGCCCTGCTCGCTAAGAATAAAGACATGGTAGATAAACTTGCAAAGGTTCTTTTGGAGAAGGAAGTTATCTTCAGGGAAGATTTGGAGAAAATCTTTGGAAAAAGAACTTTTAAGCGGGATATTGAAAGGGACATTGAACTGGTAGAGGAACGTAAGAAAATGAAGAATAAACTAAAAAAAATGAAGGAAGAAGTTATTATTGAGGAAAATTTGGCCCTGGAAAAAATAGCATCACAAAAAGATGGTGGTAAGGCTAAGGGATCATCTGCCAAACAATCTGAGGATACAGTTGCAAAACCTGCAAAATAAGCTATCCTGCCTTTTTTTAAAGGGGAATGCCAATTAAAAAAACACTTAAGGCTATGGAGGAAACCACAACAAGGGAAAAGATTTTCAAGAATGTTAGAAATGCCCTGATCGATAAAGCAGAAAATCCCTATCCCAAGGTTGAATTTGATTCCTCAATATATCAGCCGATTAAGGAATCTCTCGACATAAACTTTGCCCAGGAATTTGTTAAAGTTGCCGGCAAATTTGTTTATAGCGATGACGAATCCGATATGGCTGAAAAATTAAAATATCTTCTTTCAGATGTTGATTCAAAAGCAGTTTTTTGCCTCGAACCACAGCTGATCACCATTTTTAAGAAACGCGATGTCCTGGTTAATACGAATGCTGAAGCTATTACCGGAGCAAAAGTTGGAATCACTTCATGTGAATATTTAATTGCGCGATTGGGTAGCATTATGGTATCGTCAAAACAGTTATCAGGCCGCAGATTATTTTCCTATCCCGAAAAACATATAGTTGTGGCCTATACCTCGCAACTTGTCCCCGATTTAAAGGATGCCTTTAAGAATATCAGGGATAAATATGGTAAAAACATTCCTTCCTTAATAACAGTTATTACCGGGCCAAGCAGAACAGCCGATATTGAAAAAACACTCGTTTTGGGTGCACATGGACCAAGGGAACTTTTTGTTTTGCTTGTTGAGGATAACTAATAGTTTGTTATATTTGTATCAATAAATTTATCACTATGGAAGAGAATTGGGTAAATATTTATTCAGCGGACAAATTATACAAGGTCGAACTTGTTAAGGGAATTCTTGAGAGGAACGAGATAGAAAGCGTAATAATGAACAAGAGGGATTCGGAATTTCTGATTGGGGAGGTAGAGCTTTTTGTTGATGCTAAGAATGAAGATAAAGCCTTACAGCTTATCTCCGAATTCAAAAAAAGTGAGTAACCTTATTGTTCGATCGCTTACAGGTATAGTTTTTGTCGCTGCCATTATTGGATCTGCATTGGTTAGCCAATACGCTTTTGCTGTACTTTTTTTTGTAGTTAATATTTTGGCCCTACACGAATTTTACAGTTTGGTTGGTAAAGGGTTAGGATTGAAACCACAAAAAATAGTTGGCTATATTTCAGGTTGCATATTGTATACTTCTGTTTCGTTGGTTGCCCTTTCGCTGATAAATATGAGCTTTCTGGCTCTGAATCTTTTTGTACCATTACTCATTGTAGTTTCAGAATTATTCAGAAAAAACAACAATTCAATTACCAATATAGCCTATACCCTTTTTGGCGCACTATATGTTTCTGTCCCGCTTTCAATTCTTAATGTATTCTTCAATCCCGAACTTCAACCTGGAATTAGTCAACCGGATATTCTAATAGGATTTTTCTTTATTTTGTGGACCTATGATACATTTGCCTACTTAAGTGGGATGTTGCTGGGCCGGCATAAATTATTCGAGCGAATATCCCCAAAAAAAACCTGGGAGGGCGCAATTGGAGGAATGGCCTTCGGGTTGGTAACTGCCTGGCTGATATCCAATTTTTTTATCGAATTCAGCACAATCGAATGGTTGGTCATTGCTGGCCTTATTATTTGTTTTGGTACTTTTGGCGACCTGGCGGAATCGATGTTTAAGAGAAATATTAATGTGAAGGATTCCGGGAATTTATTACCCGGTCACGGTGGTCTTCTCGATAGGTTTGACGCTGTTTTTCTGGCTGCACCGGCTGTTTTTATTTTTATAGTACTGATCAAAAATTATTAATATGCGAATACACAGGGAAGGGTATAAAATCATAGCCATCATATTCGTGGTTTTAGCTGCCTCGTTAAGTATTATTAATTATTACCTGCCCACACAAACAGTTGTTCATTATTTATTGTATATTCTATCACTGTTTTTTTTCGGGTTCATCATTCGTTTTTTTCGTAATCCTGATAGGCCCCTTCCCGGTAAACCAGATGTTCTGATCTCACCTGCCGATGGAAAAGTTGTTGTAATTGATGAAGTTGAAGAGAATATGTATTTTAAGGAAAAACGTTTGAAGGTTTCTATTTTTATGTCGCCCAACAATGTGCACAAAAACTGGTACCCCACCGATGGGAAGGTCGTGTTTTTCAAGTATGATCCCGGAAAGTTCCTTGTTGCCTGGCATCCGAAATCGTCTGAATTGAATGAACGCACTTCCGTGGCATTAATAACCCGTAATGACACAACTATTTTGGTCAGGCAGATTGCCGGCGCTCTTGCACAACGCATTGTTTGCTATTCGAAAGAAGGAGATGATGTGACGCAGGGGCAGGAATTTGGTTTTATTAAATTTGGATCCCGTGTTGATATGTTTCTTCCACTCGGCACAGAAGTCCTCGTTAGGAAGAATCAAAAAGTAAAGGGATGCATTACTGAAATAGCCAGGCTTTAGTATAATGATCAAGTAACTATTTAGCTGGTAATAAGGTAAAATAAAAGTGTGTAGTATTCTAGTTCATTCGTGTCATTCGCTTCGCTGTGATTATGACCATCAATAACTACCAATGACCATTTTAATGACCACCAATGACAATTGAATGACAAAATATTTCACTATCATAAAAAGAACAACCCACCTATAATAATTAGATGATTAAAACAAAGTTATCAGCTCTTTCAGATCATAGATTTCATGCCGGACACTTCCATTATGAACCTCTTTGGCCGGGTTGAAGAAAATCCCGTCCATCCCGGCTTTTTCAGCCCCCTCAATGTCCACCTCCAGGTCATCGCCAATCATTACCGATTCTGCCGCTGATGATTGTGTTGTTTCCAGGGCATAGTTAAATATACAATTATCCGGTTTTTTGCAACCCGCAGCCTCGGATGTAATGACATGGGTAAAATATTTTTGTAAATCACAGGTCTTCAATTTTGTAAACTGAACCTCCTCAAACCCATTTGTAATGATATGAAGTGGATACTTCGGTTGCAGATAGGATAACACTTCATGGGTGTTGGGAAATAAGTTTGTTTTCAAAGGGCTGAGCGTGATATAGTCGATGCCAATTTTATCTGCCAGGACAATATCATCAATATCGAAATCAAGTAAAGTAAGTTCAAAACGCCTGGTTCTCAAAAACCCCTTTTCAATTTTTCCTTCACGGTATAATGCCCAGAGCTGGTCATTATGAAACAGGTAACGCGCAGTGAACCGTTCGAAACTTTCAATGCCCAAATCCCTTAGCCTGTGTTTCTTAAAAATCTCCCTGTAGGTTTCTTGTGCATTCTTATCAAAATCCCACAACGTTTTATCAAGATCAAAAAAAATGTTTTTGTAGCCTTTCATCAATTGGTAATTTTTGGCGAAAGTAATTGTTTTTTTTAAGGCTGTAATTGGCTGACACAACAATCATAAAATCAATACCTTTGGTTAAGATTGAAAAAATATATTAAAAAAAACTTGACAACACGTATTCATTATCATATCTTTGTGATATCATATTGATATCATTATAAAATAATTAAAATCGGAAACAATGAAAGATGAAAAAAGTTTTAAGGCCATTTCGGGGTATTTAATGCTCGTTTTGGTACTGGCAATGATTGTAGTTCCTGTAGTGGGAATGATATTTATGAAAATGATATGGCTTATTGCCATACTCGTAGTTGGCTTGTTTCTTTCGATAGGTTTCGTTATTGTAAACCCGAACGAATCGAGTGTATTGGTGCTTTTTGGCGCTTACAAGGGTACAATTAAGACGAATGGCTTTTTTTGGGTAAACCCGTTTTTTACCAGGAAGAGAATTTCGCTAAGGGCACGAAATCTTGATAGTGAGGCTATAAAGGTCAACGACAAGATTGGCAACCCGATCATGATAGGCATTGTCTTGGTGTGGAAGGTTGAAAATACGTTCAAGGCAGCTTTCGAGGTGGATGATTATTCACATTATGTGGATATACAAAGTGAGGCCGCTATCAGGAAGCTGGCCGGACATTATCCTTACGATGATTTTGAAGATGGTGATGCTGAGATTACTTTACGGGCAGGCGGTGAAGAGGTAAACCAGGTACTGGAGGATGAGTTGTCGGAGAGGCTGTCGCGTGCCGGTATAAAGGTTTTGGAGGCAAGAATCAGCTACCTGGCCTATGCCTCGGAAATTGCAGGCGCGATGCTTCGGCGTCAGCAGGCAACAGCCATTGTTGCTGCCAGGTTTAAAATTGTTGAAGGTGCTGTTAGTATGGTGGAGATGGCACTTGAGCAGCTTTCAAAGAAAGAGATCATCGAAATGGATGAAGAGAAGAGGGCCAGCATGGTAAGCAACCTTATGGTAGTGCTTTGCTCGGATAAGGATGCCTCGCCAGTAATTAATACCGGGACCCTACATCAATAATATAATGGCAAAAAAGAAACCTTTTGTGCTCCGGTTGGATCCTGATATGTACGAACGTCTGGAAAAATGGGCTGCTGATGACTTCAGGAGCACAAATGGTCAGATTGAATGGATACTTGATCAGGCATTAAAAAAGGCCGGAAGACAGAAAAAGATAATTGTTCCGGATGATTAGCACTATTTTATTATCCCAGGAAATTTAATGTTCACCCGATCATATCATTATTATTTGTAATTTCATGCCTTTATTTTAAATTAATCATATACTGTATTTTACATATGAATAAATAAAGGCGAAATTAATTATGGACAACTCCCTGAGAATTTTAATTCTTGAAGACAATGATCTGGATAAAAAGATTTTATCGTTATACCTTGAACGTTCCGAAATTAATTATGACCTCAGAATTGTTGATACAGAAAAAGATTTTAGAAAGGGGTTATTGGATTTTCACCCTGATATTGTGTTAGCTGATTACATGTTGCCCAACTTTAATGGTTTGGAAGCTTTGGAAATCCATAAATCCATATGCCCGGATATCCCTTTTATTTTTGTTACAGGTCAGCTAAGTGAGGAAACGGCCATCGATTGCCTACGACATGGCGCATGGGATTATATCCTTAAAAACAGAATTAAAAGATTACCCATCGCCATAAAAAGTGCAGTTAAATTGCGGCATGAGATTAGGGAAAAGGAAAAGAATGAGATCGAGATAAGGAACAGCGAATTGCGTTTCAGGAACATGATTGAAAACATCAGCGATGGTATTTTGATTATTGAAAATGACAGGGTAACCTATTTTAACGAAAATGCACGGAATTTCCTGGAATTAGATAACACAGACCCAACGGATGTTAACATTAAGCATTATATTCCAATTGAAAAATATCAAAAAATAGAAGCCTTCTTCAGGGCAGGCGAACCGGATACCAACCTCTTCGTGGAATTTGAAAAACATTATCCTTCCGAAACGGATTTCGAACATTGTTTGCTTGTAAAGCTCTCGGCTGGGATTAGCCAGGGGCACGACAAAAATTTGTATTTCACTATAAGTGACATTACCCAGAAACGATTACAACAACGCGAAGAAAGCCTGAAGTTTAGATTCACACAGCGCATCAGCAATGCTCAAAGCCCTGAAGAGCTGTTTGAAATCACTGCCCTTACACTTGAAGAGTATTTGCAGGTGAAAAATTTTTTTATCGCCATTCTGCAATCTGATACCGATGTAATAAGTACAATTTATTTAAAGGATGAACGGGATATGCCGTCACAATTTCCGGCCGGCAATACAATTACATCCAAGGTTATAAAAACGCAGGAGTTGATCTTCCTGAAAGATGCTGATATTTCAAATCTGATCATGGAGGAGAATACTAAGTTAGTGGGCATCAGATCGTTGGTTTGGATGGGGGTTCCCTTTCAAACAACCCGCTATAAGGGCGCTGTTGTTATTCAGGATTATGAGAATGAAAACCTGATCAGCAAAAACGACATTGGCCTTATCAGATTTATTACGGAAGAAATTGGGCGGCAAATTGAACGCAAATATACTTTTGAGGAAATAAAATTGAGCGAGGAAAAGTTTAACCGTATTACCAACTCCGCGAATGATGCCATTATACTCATGGACCATATGGGGAATGTTTCCTTTTGGAACAGAGCCGCTGCAAACCTCTTTCAATATACCGAGGATGAAATCATCGGGAAAAATTTGCATGATTTTCTTGCACCCAAAAAATACCATCAGGAGCACAAAGCGGGGTTTTTAAAATTTCTGAGTACCGGTGAAGGCCCGTATATTGGCAAAACTGTTATTTTGGATGCCTATAAAAAAGACGGTTCTGTAGTTCATGTTGAGCTGTCGCTTTCATCCCTCAAGATGCATGGAAATTGGAATGCTGT